>MGRR01000133.1:2194-7377 GCA_001798265.1 Deltaproteobacteria bacterium RIFCSPHIGHO2_12_FULL_43_9 | reverse complement strand
TCTCCAGTTTTTAAATCAGTCATTTTTTTGGCCCGGATTTGGGGGGACATCGCCAGGGAAGTTATTTCTTTTTTGAAAAATCGGCAAATCTGTTAGGGTCATGGGCTTTTGGTTCAAGAACTTCTAAATAACGATCATCCTCGTAGTAGAGTTTTATATGTCCCTCTTCTTCCAGCTCTTTTAATATTTTCTGAATTTTTGGATCATCTAGTTCATAGCTGGCACTTCGGGGTTTTAGGGATTTTTGTAAATCACTTTTACTCCATATTGGACTACCTTCTCCATAAAACCTTATAAATCCGTTTAGTAGCATGCCTTTAATATAATTATAATCCATAAATAATTTCTCCAGTTTGTAGGTCGGTTATTTTTCTTGCATTGATAGGGAGTTCTGTTACAGCTTGCATAGCGCCTCCTTCTCCATGAATGGGGAAGTCTTTAGTTATTGGTTCCAGGTAATCTGCCTTACCCCATTCTCCTTTGGGTATTTGTAGATCTTTTTCGATTTGCATTGTATCAAACTCAACTTTATATCTAGCATCGTGTTTTACTTGCAATTTAGACTTGGCGGTTTGCATATCCGAATAATTATTGAATGTTATATATGTTCCATCCGGATTTGCTGGAATTCTACCAGTGGATTTTAAAGAGTCTATATATGGTGCCTCTGAAGGGATATATCTATAACCTGTTGCCGGTATGATATCTCCGTTAGGTCTTGCGTAGAAGTCCGTATGTTTGAAGTTCGGGTTGTTTTTGATTTTTCTGAGTGTCGGTGATTTGTTTATATTATCCAGGGTGTCTTCGGCGGTATTTAAAGTATTTTGAATGGAACTTTGATTGATTGATTCAATGTTTTTGGGTGAAATGCGGTTAAAGCCCGTTTCGAAATCATCCAGATATTTTTCTGGTGAATAAGCTGCTCTTTGAGCCCACCTGAGGTTTTGGCCACTTGAAACTAGTAGGCCTACAGCAGAAAGTATTCGTTCGTTAAGGGTTAAGGCTCTTCCATTTATGAAGTCCTTGCCTGTAACGGTTTCATAGAGGTCTGCTATGTCATTAATTACAGGGGTGAAGCCAACACCAACCCGAAGAAGGTCCTCGAATAGGAGTTTTTCCAGTTGTTTAAGTAGCCCTGGGTCTGAATTGGATTTGTTACTTCTGTGAAAAACTCCAAGTGGTTGGACATCCCTCCTTTGAGGTTCTAAATATAATTCTCTTGTGTCAATTGTGACGTCATTTTCTGTTGGGTTATAAAAGGTTGAATTTACTTCTGAAAAACCTCTGTTTGTTAAATCTGAATAAAGTGGGGTTCCAGGTATTGAGGTTGGTCCACCGACTGGGACATATGGCAATTTTGATTTTATTTCATCAATTCTCCTTGCGATTCGATGATAGTCGTTAAAGCTTCCTTTAGTATCGTAATAGATATTCTTTGCGTTTCTGGCTAATGGAACAGAATCGAGTACTAAATCTTTGGCAAGATCGAAAAGCTGTGATCTTAATTCCGAAGGTAATTTAGAACGTGCGTCTGGATCGATTTCGATCAAAATATTTTGTAATCTTGGTGGATAATTTTCAAAATAGGTTTTGTTTCCTAAGTTCCAGATTAATGTCTGTATGTCATGCCTGCTTATTTCGGGATGAATATCCCAATATGTAAAAAGCTGATTATAGTATGGGATTTTTGGAGTTTTATTCACCCATTTGAAATTTTCTCCATTACTTGGTCCAGCCTTACTCGATGCCAGGCAAAATGAACGAAATGTTAAATTAACTTGGGATTTTGAAGGGATGACAATTTTATAGCCAGAGTTGGTATGTATTAGAGCTTTGTAGGTTTCAAAAAGTTCATCATGCAGTTTCCAGAATTCTTTTGGAAAAGGTGGGCCGTACTTTAGATATTTTTTATACTCCTCAATTTTTAAATAAACATCATTGGTAACGATTGCTTCCCTTTGGGTTATAACTTTTTTGAGCCGGTGGAGTTCTTCTGTGCTTACAGAATTACTTTTTATTGGTTTGTTATTTTTAAGTGAGGCACAACTAGGGGCGGAAATTGCTAAAATTAAGAACCAGATAAACGAGCTTTTAAAAAAGGAGTTCATTTTAAATACTTCTTTAGCTTTTATGTGGGGGAGGTAAATTTAACTTAAAAAATATCATTGTGGATTTTCTATAAATGCTGCTTTGGCCCACAATCTAGTTCGCCTTTTTTTTCGCTATTACAGCTGCTTTCTGTTTTGGTTTGTTTTCGTTTTGATCCATAGCGGGGCACGATACAGAAATTCTAAATGTAATACAATAAGGTTGGTATGCTTTCCCGAATCCTGCATTTTGATGTCATTCCGGCACCCCGTTTTCACGGAGTACAGGCTCCAGCCGGAATCCATATAAGGGTCTTTCCCGAATTTAGTGGAACCTGACTATCGTCGTCCTGAGCCGAAGGCGAAGGATCTCCTGCTGAATTGTGAAGAGATCCTTCGCCTTCGGCTCAGGATGACGCTCAAGACACCGTTGTGTATCACGATTAACCTTCACTAAATAACGGAAAGAATCTCCATATAAGCTGTGCTGATCCCGGCTTTCGCCGGGATGACGAGTTAGAATTTGCGATTCACTTTTTAAATTTTAATAGCTGAATGATTTTAACTGGTTTCAGAATTTATGCAGAATTCGGGGCTTTCTTATTTCCCAAATGGGTCTGATTCCATCGTTTGGGGTGTTGAGCTTGTGAGTGACGAATTCTATCACTTTTAATTATTGGTTTCACCTTGCTCTAGGGTATGTACAATAATTAATGCACTATATTTTCAGCCCGTCTTAAATCAACTTTTTAGTAAAATCTTATAAATCCGTTTAGTAGCACGCCTTTAATATGATTATATTATATGTACTATTTATGGATATTTTATGGAATTTATAGAACATAAAATATAATTATTTATTGATTTAATCATATTTTATGTTTATAATATACATATTTAAGGGCATAATATGGGAAAATATAATCATAAAATAGAGCAAGCGCAAAAAACTCTTGGGCCTTCTGAAGCCAAATTATGGCTTGAGCTTTCTCAAGCAAATCGAAAGACATTTAACGTAAATGAGGTATCCACAATAACTGGTCTCAGAGAGCACGCACTTAGTAAATTCATGTATCGTCTTAGGGAAAAAGGGCTGGTTACCAGGCTCCGTTCAGGACTTTACAATATGGTTCCTTTTGAAATGGGATATGAATCAGACTATTTGGGGAATCCATATATAGTTGCTCGTGAAATAGTAAATTTAAAAGAAAAGAGGAAATCTTCTCCTTATTACATCTCACATGCATCAGCGATGGACTTTCACCAAATGGTGACTCAGCCCCAACTTGTTATCTATACAAGTACAACTATGCGAATCAAACCCCACATGATTATGGGCACAGAGTTTCATTTTGTTACATGTAAATCGTCTCATATGTTTGGGATGAAAAAATATTGGATTGATAACACTAACCAAGTATATGTGAGTGATTTGGAGCGAACAATTATTGATGGGCTCAAGATGCCTCAATACTGTGGAGGTATAACAGAGGTTGCCAAGGGGTTCTGGATGAAAAGAAATGAGTTGGATATTGTGAAGATGGTAAACTACGCCGAAAAACTAAATATTGGAGTGATCTATCGCAGGCTAGGATTTTTACTGGAAACCTATGAAATAAATGCCCCTAATGAGATTGATATGTTGCAGAGGAAAATATCAAAAACATATCAACTTTTAGATCCAACATTGCCCAATGAAGGGAAATATAATAGCAAGTGGCGGTTGAGAATGAATGCTTCCACGGAAGAGTTTCTGGCGGTGATAAGGACATAAAAGCAGATGATTGCACAAAAAAATATTTCGATTATTTCAAATAAGTCCTATGGTAAAGCGGCCAGGAGAATTCCAGAATCGGTAATAGAAAGAGATTATTGTTTGTCATGGTTCCTGATTGGGCTTTCCCGCTCTTTAATAAAAGACAAACTTATATTGAAAGGAGGAACAGCGCTTAGAAGATGCTATTTTAAGGATTATCGTTTTTCAGAAGACCTCGATTTTACATTGGTAGGAAAAATCACTCTTGGGGCAATTTTCCAGGAATTTGAGAATATCTTCAAAGATTTGAAAGAAGTAGTAGGGATCACATTTGGATTGGGCAACACAGAGCCCGATAGTAAGAATACACATACCTTTTATCTAACCTATTTGGGCCCTCTACCTCGCGCTACAAAAAGTAAAGAAATTAAAGTTGATATTACCTTCAATGAAAAGGTAATTACTCCCCTCGAAGAAAAGAGAATAATTAAAACCTATGAAGAATATACAGATTTTATAGAGAACCAACGAATTATAGTTTACTCCTTGAATGAAATAGCCATAGAAAAAGTATGTGCCCTACTCAATAAAGCCAGAAATGAACCACGCGACCTTTATGATCTCTGGTATCTGGTTTCAGAAAATAAAGTTGATCTTTCGAAACTCGTTGCACAAATTAAAGAAAAAATATCTTTCAAAGGAGGAGGTCTGGAAAAAGAAGTCTTTAGCAAAAAAGAGAAAAGGCTTAAAAATCTTTGGGAAAAACGGCTTTCATCACAAATGTCATTTCTCCCAGAATTTGAGGAAGTCTACCGAACAATAAATCGGGCATTTCGTCAGGCTAATATTCTTTCGATCGGAAAAGCTGGCTAAAGTTATTTCTTTTTTGAAAAATCGGCAAATCTGTTAGGGTCATGGACTTTTGGTTCAAGAACTTATAAATAACGATCATCCTCGTAGTAGAGTTTTATGTGTCCCTCTTCTTCCGGCTCTTTTAATATTTTCTGAATCTCTGGGTCGTCTAGTTCGTAGCTTTCACCTCTTGGACGTCACCTTCCCACTCAAGTTTACCTCTTAATTTCATTATAGAACGGTAGAGGGACTCTTTATCGACAAGGGTCCTAAGGGCGATGTCAATCGCCTCCCTCATTGACTTCGCGCCAGTTAGTTGTATGGCTTTCTTAATGAGTTTCTCATTGATAACAACATTGGTTCGTTTCATCTCTTTTTTCCAATACACACCAGGGCCCGCCTTTCGTCGGGATGACAATTGGTTAAGTTAATTTATGTGATTTCAGGAACTCATTAATCTGGTGCGCGTTTTTGAATCTGTTTTCTCT
>MGRR01000133.1:0-2152 GCA_001798265.1 Deltaproteobacteria bacterium RIFCSPHIGHO2_12_FULL_43_9 | reverse complement strand
GGCGGGTGCCCCGTTAGGGCTTCATACATGGTTGCTCCGAGGGCGTAGAGGTCGGTTCGCTGGTCTAGCGTGCCACCCTGGCACTGTTCAGGCGCCATGTAGAGAACGGTGCCTACCGTTGCCTGTGTTGCCGTGAGGTGTAATTGAGAGTCTGTGAGTTTTGCGAGGCCGAAGTCTGTTAATTTCGCCACTCCCTCGTCCGTTATTATTATGTTTGCGGGCTTGATGTCGCGATGGATTATATTCTGCGCATGCGCGGCAGAAAGCCCTGCGAGGAGTTGAGCGAAGTAGCTTGAGACGGTTGTCCATGGGAGCCTCCCTTTCTCTTCGATGATCTTATCCAGAGGTTTTCCTTTTACATACTCCATTACCAAAAAGACATGGTCGTCATGCTCTCCGACCCTGTAGATGTTAACTACGTTTTGGTTGTGGACCCTCGCGATCGCCTGCCCCTCCTGGATTAATCTCTTTCTGGAGGTTTCATCATCCTGTTCGAGTAATATTTTTAAAACGACTTCCCTGTTTAAGTGTAAATCCTTTGCTTTGTATATAATTCCAAATGCCCCTTGTCCAAGTTTTTCGATGATCTGATATTCGGCCCAGGATCCTCTTTCATCAATCTGTGGGAGTCCAAGCGCCGCGCGCCTAAGAAGGCGTGTACGAAATGGCGAGGCGAGTGTAATAAGCGCCATCGTCGCGAGGTTTGGAATAAAAATGGGTATAAAATCCAGATAGATATTTTTATAAATGAACAGCAGGGTTGAAATTGAGAAGAAAAACAGTGTGCCTCCGGCAAGTACGATTATTCCCCATGCGATTCTGCCCCATGAAACCAGCAGAATCAGTAATAAAAGCAGAATTGCCTCGACAACTGGAATCAAAAAGCTTTTGTCGCTTAGAGCGCTGTTTGTGAGCAGTGTATTTAGTGCGACAAGGTTGACGGTTTTTATCGGGACACTTTGCTTGTCCGGGGTCAGGATGTAGCGAGAGTTCTTTGAATAGGTTGGCATTATAAGTCCAACCTGGAGCTCTGGGTTCCACGGTACTTCGTTTGTCCTTGCTTGATGAAGAACGAAGTTGAATGCGATTATGGATGTGATGGCATTTGACTCCGGGTATCTAAGCAGCAGGTTTCCTTTATCATCGATAGGTATTTTTATCTTTCCTCTGTTGCCAATGATCGTTATGGAATCCTTGTTCAGGGTTATGTCGGTGAGTTTTACCCCAATGTAAGTGATGTATGTTAAAAATGGCATAGAGAAAAAGAGTTTATTGTCCTGCCTCATCATGAGCGGAACCCTCGTGACCCTGTCCATGGTGCCAAGCCGCGCAGAAAATCCAAGACCACTTAAAAGCGCGAATCTTGGATCATATGGCTGGTCGTTTGATATTTCAGTCGGCGCCAGTCCCTTTGGAAGCTCTGCCTCTGTAGATATCAGTTCGGGGAAAACCGGTTCCCTCTTCGGTGTGCTGCTTTCCTGAGAGTTAAATCTAAACTCTCCTACCACCTTCATGTTTAATCTGTTTTTTAGCTTTAAGAATGGATCAGATTCCGTTGGAGAGATTTCTGAAAACTGCATGTTGATTCCAACCGTCTTTACCCCATTACGGTTTAGATAGGATAAAACATTTGCCAGATATTCCTCACCTAATGGCAGTTCCCCGATTCTTTTTATGGTTTGTGTGTCTATTACAATTCCAAATAACTCGGGTGCTACGGGTGGTGGATTGAAGGCATATTCAATCCGGCTATAAATGCTTGTCATTAATGGTTCGGTTTGCAGTTCTGTATTTTTTGAATAAAACAGAATGAACAGAGTTGCGGCTAGAACGCCAGCACCAATTCCCAGGTACTCTAGAAGAAACCGCCTAAGAAGTCGTCTCACGTATCAGATTATACACTTTCGGTTTCGTCATTGCGAGCGCCATCGTCATTGCGAGCGAAGCGAAGCAATCTCAACGGTCGAGATCCCTCGGCTTCGCCTCGGGATGACGTTTTCTCGTCATGCCCAGGCTGCGCAGCAGCCGTGGGCATCTCCTCGGGGGAGACCCCCACGCTCGCGTTGCTCACTCGGGATGACGTTTTCTCGTCATGCCCAGGCTGCGCAGCAGCCGTGGGCATCTCCTCGGGGAGACCCCCACGCCCGCGTTG
>MGRR01000132.1 GCA_001798265.1 Deltaproteobacteria bacterium RIFCSPHIGHO2_12_FULL_43_9 | reverse complement strand
GGGAAGAAAAGTTTAGGGAAAGAGATTGTATTAAATGATGTAGTGGTAACAAAGGGGGCGTTGGCAAGGATTTTTGAGTTAAATATTATTGTGGGTGGTGAGTTGGTTGGTGGATTACGGGGTGATGGGGTTATTGTGGCAACACCAACAGGTTCTACGGCCTATTCTTTGTCCGCCGGTGGACCGGTTATACATCCGAGAACAGATTCTGTTGTAATAACACCTATATGTCCGCATATGTTAACGCAGCGTCCTTTGGTGGTTCCGAATAGTTTCGAAATTTGTCTGGAGTTATTAAATAAACCCGAGGATGTTGTTGTTACTTTAGATGGCCAGATCGGGTGGGGGATGATTGGAGGGGATGTAGTGGTTGTTAAGAGGTCGAAACATCTTCTCTCTCTTGTAGAGAGTCCGCTGAGAACCTACTATGATATACTAAAGGATAAGTTAAAACTGGGGCACTAGGCCTGTGATTGAACGTCTTTCAATTAAAAACTTTGCGATTGTAGATCATATAGAGATCGATTTTGGTCCTGGGCTGAATATTGTCACGGGTGAAACTGGGGCTGGGAAATCGATTATTGTCGGGGCCTTTGCCCTGCTTCTGGGGCGGCGCTCGCAGGGTGATTTGGTCAAGCCTGGCACGGAAGAGGCGGTGCTTGAAGCGTTGTTTAGGGTTGCAGAATATCCTGAGGTTAAATCAAGGTTGGCTGAGTCGGGATTTAATGGGAGTGATGAGTTATTAATTCGTCGCACAATTAACGTTTCTGGGAAAAGTAAAATATTTATAAATGGGCAGATTGCTACGCTGAATTTGCTGGAGAACATAACGGAGCCTCTTGTTGAGATTTGCAGTCAGCATGAAAACCTGAGGCTTTTAAAATCTTCTCATCAGATGGAAATCATAGATAGATTTGGAAAACTTGAGCGGGAATGTAGTGAGGTTGAAGAGGTATATCTTAGGGTAACTAATCTTATTGATAAGTATAAAGAGCATATTGAAAAAGGTATAAGTCAAGAGAGGGAGGAGCTTCTCAGGTTTCAGATAAAGGATATAGAGTCGGCCGAGCTAATTCTTGGAGAGGATGAAGATTTAAATATTGAATGTCAGCGTTTAACCCACGCGGAGAAGTTTAGGGAGTCGTTAGGAATCGCTTTGCATACCTTAGATGAAGATGATGACGCAGTGTTGCGAAAAGTTGGATTGATCAAGGAATCATTGATGAAGCTATCACAGATTGATCCGATTTTTTCAGATGCCTCTGAGAGGGTGGAGAAATGCAGAATAGAGTTGGAGGATATTGCTTTTACCTTAAGCAAGTCCGGTGAGAGGTTTGATCTGAGCCCAGACAGACTAGAATTTTTAAATAGCCGTATAGCGAAAATAAATGCCCTGAAGCGAAAGTATGGTGCTTCTATTGAGGAGGTGCTTGAGAAATTGGAGGGTTTGAACCAGGAGCTGCATTCGATTGAACATTTTGAAGAGGTAGGTTCGGAGTTAAAGAATAAAATATTATTGGAAGAGAAGAATTATAATGTTGCCTCCGAAAAACTCTCCTCGGGCAGAAGGAGGGTTGGCTCAAGGCTTTCGAAACAGGTTGAGCAGATTTTGTCGTCGCTGGGTATGCCAAAAGTAGAGTACAAAATAGATATGATTAAGAGGCCTTTGGACGAGGGCTTGGCCCAAATTTTGGAGGGCAAATTATTTCTGGGGCCAAAGGGTTTTGATAAGGCTGAGATGCTTTTTACATCAAATCCCGGGATTGAACCCAGACCATTGGCAAAGGTTGCAAGTGGTGGTGAGCTTTCAAGAATTACTCTGGCTATAAAGAAGATAATTGCTGAATCTGGTGGTACAAGTGTTTATCTGTTTGATGAGGTCGATACGGGGATAGGTGGTGCGGTAGCGGAGGTTGTTGGACGAAATCTTAAGGATGTTTCGAGATATAATCAGGTTATTTGTATCACGCATCTTCCACAGGTTGCGGCATATGCTGATAATCACTTTATAGTTTCAAAAGAGAGTAAAAATAATGTGACATACGCCTCTATTTCTCACCTGAATGAAAAGGAGCGTGTGGATGAAATCGCAAGGATGCTTGGTGGATTAAAGATTACTGCAACTACAACCAAACACGCTTCAGAGATGCTGAAGATGGCCCAAGAAGAAATTGCCATTCAATAGAAAAATATGCCATCTTTACAAAATGTCTTTTTCAATTATTAGAAATATAGTAAAATTTAGTTTTGGCATGCATTGCGTTTCATGTATGGTAGTTATCGATCTATGAAGATAGCAGCAAAAGGACTAACCGATGTCGGCCAGAGGCGAGAAGCTAACCAGGATAGCTTCCTGGTTGATGAGGAAACCCTGCTCTTTGGTGTTGCCGATGGAATGGGGGGGCACCGGGGAGGAGGGGTCGCGAGTAAGCTTGCCGTTGAAATTATTCGGTCTTATATACAGGCACATAAAAACGGGGATCCAGAAGAGGTTATTGAGAAAGCCCTGCAGGAAGCAAGCAAAACAATTCATCAACAATCCATGGACAAGAATGAACTTTCGGGGATGGGTACAACCGCGACCTTTGCCTGGGTTAGAAGCAATAGAATATATATCGCGCATGTTGGTGATAGCAGAGCCTATTTACTGCGTGGCAACAAAATATGGCAGCTCACCGAGGATCATTCACTTGTTCACGAACAGGTCAAGGCTGGTGTCTTGCCGGAATCAGCGGAGAAGGAACATTTATATAGGAATGTTTTGACAAGATCGATCGGTTTTGAGCCCTTTGTGAAGGTTGATATTTATCAGAAAGAGTTGGAGCCGGGAGATAAGTTTTTGATTTGCTCCGATGGCTTGATAACAATGCTGAAAGATGAGGAGATATCAAAAATTGTTACTAAAAAATCTTTGGGGGATGCATTGAAGAAACTTATTACTATGGCCAATGATCGTGGAGGCGAGGACAACATTACAACTATCCTTATTGATATTGAAAAGGATTAGTTGTATTTGGAGGGAACAATGAAAAATCGCTACTTCACAATAACAATTGCTCCTGAAAAGAAGAGGGTGTCTAGAAAGATAAAAGTCTCTTCCTCTGTTCTAAAATGGGGGGCTATAAGCAGTGTTGTTTTATTTCTGGTGCTCTCATACGTTGTAACTGATTATTTTTCGATTCTTAGCAGGGTAAGCAATACTGATGAAATTTTACTTGAAAATACCAGGCTTCTTTCCGAGATAGAACGCATTCAGGCTAAATTAGTCTCCATGAATGATTCTTTGGATAGGATTAATCTTTACACGAAGAAACTAAAATCGATTACTAATTATCAGGGAGAGGTTGCTCAACCAGACGAGTTTTTAAAACTTGGCGTGGGGCCTTTATCAGCGGAGGAGGTTGCGTTTAAGGAAAACGAGGAAATTTTAAAACCCTTAATGTTGCCACGGGAGAAAGAGATAGAAGATTCATCCCTGTTGATAAATTCTGTAAACAAACAGATGGAGGCTTTGCATTTTAAGGCTAATTTTCAGGAAAAATCGCTTTCTGATCTGAAGGTTTTTTTTGATGATCAGGAATCGATCCTCCGCTCCACCCCCTCTATCTGGCCAACCAAAGGTTGGCTCTCGTCGAAATTTGGTTTAAGGCGGTCAACGATTACGGGTGATGTTCATCCGCACAAGGGGATTGATATAGCTACGAATTTTGGAACGGACGTCAGGGCTCCCGCAGATGGAATCGTAATTGAGGCCGGTTATCGTCCTGACTATGGGAAGGTTGTCGTATTAAGTCACGGCTATCATCTTACTACGCTATATGGGCACAACAGCCTTATTACCGTTAAGGAGGGGCAAAAAGTAAAAAGAGGGGATAAAATAGCCAAGGTTGGGAATACGGGAAGGGCCACAGGGGCACACCTTCATTACGAAGTCCGGCTAAAAGGAAAACCGGTCAATCCTGTCAATTATCTACTTAATTAAGGAATATTAAGCCAAGAGCCGATACGGAGGGTATAGGCGGGATGTTACTCCGGAGGCTCGAATGCTTCGCTTTTATCTGGCATTTACCATTTTTTTCTTCTCTGGCTATGCTTTCGCTGAAGAATTACTGCCACCCCATAAGCCCGGAGAGGTCATCGTTAAGTATAGGTCGGATCCCACAAGCAGGATCTCCCAGCTGAAAATTGCAAATGCAGTAATGTCCAGTGCTGAGATGGATGGATATGAGCTTGAAGAATATCAACAGCACTTAAATATAGGGCGTTTCAGGATTCCGCATTACAAGACAGTAGAAATAGCTGTAAAGGAATTGAATGCAATGGAGGGTGTGGAGTATGCCGAGCCAAATTATAAGGTTTATTTCAGCGAACGTGGACCAGTTGCCCCTGAAGCGGTCAGTCAGGATTTATTAAAAAATGAACTACGTCCTTTTCCGCAGGCATATGATTCGTCAACGTCCAAAGTAATTGTTGCGATTATTGATACCGGAGTTGATTATGAGCATGAAGCCCTGGCCCCTTATATCTGGCGAAACGACTCTGAGGTTCCCGGCAATGGTATCGACGATGATAGAAATGGGTATGTTGATGATGTTAACGGATATAACTTTATTGCAAATACCGGTAATGCAATGGATGACAATTATCATGGTACGCATGTTGCCGGGATAATTTTAAATACATTAACCGACGCAGAAACAGAACTGCCGGCAATAGAGTCATTAAAGAATTCGATTCAAATAATGCCACTGAAGTTTCTGGATAATAATGGTGAGGGCTATGTCAGTGACGCTATTAAGGCAATTTCGTATGCGATAGGAATGGGTGCCCGTGTATTGAATAATAGCTGGGGTGGTGAGGGATTCTCCAGGGCATTGGCGGAAGCAATTATTTCCGCCTATAATTCTAACCGTTTATTTATTGCAGCTGCCGGTAATGAAAAGAAAAATAACGATCAGTATCCAATTTTCCCCGCATCCTACACACATCCAAATATTATTAGCGTAGCGGCACTCGATGGTTATAATGAGAACTCACTTGCCTGGTTTTCCAACTTTGGGATTCAAAGCGTAGACATCGGTGCTCCCGGTGTTTCCATTAGAAGTACAATTCCGGGCGGGGGATATGCAAAATTGAGTGGAACCTCTATGTCGGCTCCGTATGTTTCAGCTGCCGCCGCTGCCGTTTGGTTTACGAACAGCGCTCTTAATCACCTGCAGGTAAAAAATATTCTTTTATCAAGTGCACAATATATTGCCACACTTTCGAGCTTAATACTCACACCCGGGAAAATTGACACCGTTAGAGGTGTCGCTATTGCCGCCCAAACAGTAGGCGATCCAAATGTTCCCCCCCTTGTGTTGCCCCCTCCACCGGCTGAGAGTATTGGTTATTATGATGGTGAAGAGCTTTTTGCCGATTCTTCCCCCGGCTGTGCCGCTGCACCATGGTTATTATTACCGGGGAAAGGGGCAAAACCACCCCGCCCAGATTTTTTATTACTGATTTTCCCCATTATTCTGCTGATCATTGCCCGATTCAGGCCACTCAAACAGCTGATTAATGTATTAAGAAGGTCCAAATAGCCGTAAACGTGGTGTCAATTCGTCCCGAAATAAAAATCTTTACTCTTTCCTTGAGCGCAATCTGTTTCGGCATATAATTTGAATTCAGGGAAGTATTGGCAGTTTGTAGTTACTCTCCATGAATGGAGCATCCAATGATACGCCTGACACTTCTATCGCTGCTATTTTCCTTAAATGCATATGCAACTATTGAATTAGCCATCCCAGATCGCTTTTCACAAACAGAGATATCAAAAATAGAAAAGGGAGAGACTTTAGTAAGAAGCCTCTCTGTTACACAAAATGGTTATAAAATAAGCGCCAAGGCCTTTTTATCATATCTGCCAGAGCAGTTTCTGGAAGTAATGCAGGATTACGAGAGATATCCCGAATTCATGCAGGTTAGTGGAAGTTCTGGCTCAATAGACCTGGAAGACAGAATTTTGTCTGGAAAAATATTGAATTCCAACATTGATCCATTAACAAGATTGGGTGAGCTTGAATATGAACTGGAGGTATTTGTAAAACTCTCCTTTGTCGGGTTCTCAATCCAGGAATATCAGTTTACCGGACAATTTAGTGCTCAGTACGGTCAGGATATTGATGGAACCATTATAGTCAATAGTCGTTTAATCAATCCAACAGAGGAGATCAGCGACAAACTGAAAAGCCTGAGTCACTATTGGGAGGTTTACCCGACCCAACAAGGCGTTTATTTATATTATGAAAATTCAGTAACCTTCGCTAAGCCATTAACAGAGCCTGAGTGGTACGATTTCGTAAAGCCATCCCTTGCCGAACAGAAGAGAATCATTAAAGAGACCATCAGCCAGAAGGTAAGGAAAGTAATTGAGAATTACAGGGATGAGCTTAATAGGACTGAAAGCTGAGAGCCGGAAACTGGATGCCTGTCTAATTTTTGTATGCGGATTTTAGGTGATTACTTGCGTAACATGGCGTTATTATTGCTACTTTTTTAGGCACAATTGTTGCAGAAATAGTGGGGTGGATTGAAGCAAGGGAGCTATTAAAGGTATGAAGTTATTCTCTATTTTTTTGGTTTTTTTCTCGATTATGTTGGGTGCCCTGGGTTCTTCCTTTTGTGAGGCTAGATCTCCTAAAACCAAGGTAGCACAGCCAACCCTATGTAGATCCGGAAATTTTAAAGTGCAGTTCTTATGTTACATTAATGAACACCGCAAACAAAACGGCAAGACAGCCCTTTCATATGACTCATCTCTTACGTCGGTTGCTTTCAAGCACTCAGCCTGGATGCAGGGCAACGGTACAATGAGCCATATTGGTGAGAACCGGACTCGATTTTATGAGCGTTGCCAGCAAAGCGGTACAATGTGCTACGCGGAGAATATAGCGAAGGGATTTACCTCAGCCAAGCACCTGTTCATTCTTTGGAAAGAAAGCGCGGGGCACAATATTAATATGCTCGGTCATTACACGGAAATTGGATTGGGCATCGCTGGAGCATACGCAACCCTGATACTTCGATAATAAGGTAATTGAGAATTACAGGGATAAGGTTTTTTGGGAGTAGGTAGATAAAAACCTTCTCTAAGCTGAACGCGATTAAGAATTGCGTTGATGAGCTTATTTGGAGAAAAAGCCTAATAATATTAGGCACATAGTTGACATTGACATAAAAACAGTAAAACAGTAAACTGTTTTTATGAAGAAGTTGAAGGCCAGAATATCAACAGATCTAGGGGACCCTGTACTAATCAGGCTATTAAAGCTGGAGGCACAGGAGAGCGGCGAGACGATCAGGGAGGTCCTTGTAAAAGCTCTCAGGAGTTATTTTTCTCATAGGCTGGAAACAAAGGCCTTAATGAGGGCTTCTGAATCTGTTTTTGAAGAGTGGAACGATCCACGCGACTCTGAATATGACAAGTTATGAATGCAAGTGACATTGTATTAGTTCATTTTCCATTCACAAGTTTAGAAGCCACCAAAAAACGTCCTGCGCTTGTTTTGAGAAATACAATTCTCTCGAAAAAAATAAATCTCGTAACCATTGCAATGATTACGAGTCAGGTTGAGGGGATTCAGCTTGAGGGAGATATATTTTTGGATGATTGGGAGGAAGAAAATCTCCTTTACCCAAGTATTGTGAGATTAGCGAAGATTTCCACCATAGAAATTAATTTAATAGAAAAAAAGATTGGGAAATTAACTAAGAATGATTTTGAAAAGGTGAAGAAAAACTTCAGACAGTTATATCAATATTGGCTTTAATAAAAGAGATTTTAATGGCAAATGTAGTTAGATTATCAAAGAAATTAGTTTCCAGTGCACGCATTGTATCTGAAATTACGAATAGGTCTATTTCTGCTCAGATTAAACATTGGGTTATAATAGGGAAAATCGTAGAAGAGAATCCAACGTTAACATATGAGTTTATTAGGAATATACTAAATGCACGCCTAGAAGTAGATCCCCCATCTAATTATGAGTTATTGAATTTAAAATTGTAATTTCAGTTTTTTTAGAGCAGGTGGTGGCAGACAATGAACCACCCTCTGGTGGTGTATTCAAACCTGTTCCAAAGTGTTCTCTACAAATGTTTACATTGAAAGTGCCCGGACCCAGCTCCGAGATTGTATTTTGTGGAACGGTTATTTTTCCAGATGTCGAATTCTCTGTGTTTTCCTCAGAACCTTGGCGTCTATTTTTTGTTTTGTCAGAACTGACAATTGATAGGTAAAGCTGGTCATGGCCAATCTTATCGCTCGAATTCCAGTTCGCTACCAGTGTTGAATTTGTATCAATTGAAGCGGCTACATACCGAACTGTTATGAGATTAGGAAATGTAAATTCATTTTTGAATTCTTTTCCATCATTGTTGCGATATAAAAATGAATGCGTTTTCCAGATTTGATCTGAGGAAAGATGTGATTTTTCGTATTTATAAATCACTTGATTTATTATGGTGGTTTCCGCGTCTAACGTTTCACCATTAAATGTTACAGTGCTATTGCCATCTAATCTTAGATATGTTCCTAGTGAGCCGCCAAAATTAAAAAATGCCGAGGTATATATTGACTTATTTTCATCATCATAATTAGCGTTGTAGGTTGTATATATAGATTCTTGTTTTACCTTGGATGAGTCCTCGGTTGCGCAGCCGGCAAGACATGCTAAGAGAATAAATATTCCTGCGTTGAGTTGCTTCATCGTTGTGCTCCGTTTTTTAGGAATATTGTACTTCTAAAAATGCCTTTTTATGTATTCTAAAGCCTCTTCCTTTGTTTGTAAACTACCTTCTAATTGTTCTGTTTCGACTTCATTAAGTATTTTTGAGAATTCCGGGCCAGGCTTGAAACCCAATTCAATGAGATCTTTTCCTGTTATGAGGCGTGGCGGTTTTATTACCTCGGGTGGGAGTTCCCGGAGTTTGTTTTTGCAGAATTCGTAGAGCTCAAGGTTTCTGTGGCTAGAGGCGCAGTCCAGGCGGTGGAGTTCAAGATGTTCATCAAAGTGATCTTGTCTTAGAAATCTCTTGAGTCTGCTGGTTCTCATTTTGGGGGCATCTTTGAATTTGAGATGCTGGGCAATCAGGTCTTTTACCCGCTCAATCGTGTCGTTGGAGCATTTGAGCCTTTTTAGGATTTCTTCAGCCATTTCAGCACCTAGCTTATCGTGCCCATCAAAGCGAATTCTCTCTTTAACCGTAAATGTTCCTGGTTTTCCGACGTCATGGAGTAAAACAGCCCATGCCAGTTCTTGGCTTGGGTTTTGTAGCATTTCCAGCATCATTAGGGTGTGAATCCATACATCACCCTCTGGATGGAATTCTGGTGGTTGCTCAACCCCTTTCAGGGCTGAAATTTCCGGTAGAATCTCTGTGAGCAGCCCTGATTTGTCCAGAAGTTCGAACCCGGTTCTCGCGTTCCCTTCTGTGAGGATTCCTATTAGTTCTTGTCTTATTCTTTCCGCGGAGATTTTATTAATCTCTTTTGAGTGCTCTTGAATCGCATTCCAGGTTTCTTGTTCTATTTTAAATTTAAATCTCGATGCGAATTTAATTGCACGAAGCATCCTGAGTTTGTCTTCATCAAATCTTCTGTCTGGGTCTCCAATTGTTCTTATAATTTTTTGTTTGATATCTTTTTGGCCATCCACGTAATCGATTGCCTTCTCTTTTTCCGGGTCGAATAGAAGTCCATTGATTGTAAAATCGCGTCTAAGGACATCCTCTTTTGCTGTCGTAAATTCGATTTTATCCGGTCTTCTACCATCAGAATAAGGTCCCTCCGTGCGGAATGTCGCGACCTCAATGTTATGTTTGTTTGTGATTACAGTAATAACCCCGAAAGCCTTTCCAATCGCGATTGTCTTTGGAAAAAGTTTAATTATTTGATCCGGGGTCGCGGAGGTGGCTACGTCGTAATCTTTGGGTGTGAAACCCATTATGAGGTCTCTTACGCAGCCACCGACAAAATATGCCTCAAACCCCTCCTTTTTTAGGGTTTTGACTATATCTGTTGCAAGTTCTTTCAAGTTGTTGGATTTCCTTGTCATATTTTGTATTGTATACCTTTGAGAGAAAACTTTGGAGCCTTATGGGCATTATTTCCAGTGTAGCCAAATTCTTTATTGGAACCAAGCATGAGCGTGAGCTAAAGCGCATACAGCCATTGGTAGACAAGATTAATGCCTTTGAACCCCCACTCAAAAAATTATCAGATGAAGAGCTAAAGGGAAAGACGGTTGAATTTAGAGAACGTCTGAGCAAGGGGGAACCCTTGGATTCTCTGCTGCCAGAGGCCTTTGCGGTGGTGAGGGAGGCGAGCACAAGAACCCTTAATATGCGTCACTTTGATGTTCAATTGGTTGGTGGGGTTATTCTGCATGAGGGGAAAATAGCAGAGATGAGAACCGGGGAGGGGAAGACCCTGGTTGCCACCCTTCCGGTTTATCTGAATGCCTTAACAGGCAAGGGCGCTCATATCGTTACGGTTAATGATTACCTTGCAAAGCGTGATGCGAACTGGATGGGGACGATTTATAAATTTTTGGGATTCACTGTTGGTTGTATTGTTCATGGAATAGACGATGAAGAGAGAAGAAGAGCCTATGCATCTGATGTGACGTTTGGGACGAATAATGAGTTTGGGTTTGATTATTTGAGAGACAATATGAAATTTCGCTTGTCCGATTATGTGCAGCGGGATTTCAATTTTGCGATTGTTGACGAGGTGGATTCAATCTTAATAGATGAAGCGAGAACACCACTGATTATAAGTGGTCCTACGGAAGATTCCACGGATAAGTATTATACAATTAACAGGATAATTCCCCACCTGACCAAGGATGTCCATTATACAATTGACGAGAAGGCTCGTAGCTCTTCTTTAACAGAGGCGGGCGTTGAAAAGGTTGAGTCAATTTTAAATGTTAAAAATTTATATGATCCAATGCATATCGAGATACTTCATCACGTTAATCAGGCGCTAAAGGCGCATACACTTTTTAAGCTTGATCACGATTATGTTGTTCAGGAGGGGAAGGTAGTAATTGTTGATGAATTTACGGGGCGATTGATGCCGGGCAGAAGATATAGCGATGGTCTGCATCAGGCGCTGGAGGCCAAAGAGGGTGTCAGGATTGAAAATGAGAATCAGACACTGGCGACGATTACATTTCAAAACTATTTTAGGATGTATCCAAAGTTATCAGGTATGACCGGTACGGCGGAAACGGAAGCCCCGGAATTCTGGGAGATTTATAAATTAGATGTGGTTGTAATTCCTACTGATAAGCCGATGATCAGGAAGGATAATTCGGATGTAATTTATAAAACAGAAGATGAGAAATTTAACGCTGTTATCAGAGAGATAACGGATCTTCATAAAGAGAATCGCCCGGTTCTTGTGGGAACAATATCAATTGAAAAGTCAGAGGAGCTGAGCCACCGGCTGAAAAGAACAGGTTTAAAACACAACGTTCTGAACGCGAAGCATCATGCCAGGGAGGCTGAAATTGTGGCGCTTGCAGGTCAGCCGGGTG
>MGRR01000131.1:12038-18848 GCA_001798265.1 Deltaproteobacteria bacterium RIFCSPHIGHO2_12_FULL_43_9 | reverse complement strand
TTGCTATTCCCGGAAAGAGATGACCACCAGTCCCCCCACCTGCGAATATTAAGCGCATCTATTTCTCCAATTGCGAGGAAATATTTAATAATATTCCAGTTGCTGCCAATGACATAACCAACGCTGAACCGCCAAAACTTACAAAGGGTAAAGGTAATCCTTTGGTTGGAAGGAGGCCCAGCACAATGCCGATATTTAGTAATGCCTGTCCCGAAATCATGAGCGTGATGCCTGCGGCCAGAAATCTTCCAAATTGATCTTTGGCATTTATTGCAACCATCAACCCACGAAACGCGAAGAGAAAGAACAAAACCAGTATTGCAAAAACCCCGAGCAGACCAACCTCTTCCCCAATGACGGAAAAGATGAAATCTGTGTGTGCCTCAGGGAGGAAAAAAAGTTTCTGCCTTCCATCTCCCAAACCCAGCCCTGTAAATTTTCCGGAATAAAACGCCAGAAAAGATTGTATAATCTGAAATCCCCTGTCCCCCGGATCCTGCCATGGGTTCAGAAACGCAAGAATTCTCTCTCTTCTGTAAGGGACACTGAAGACCATAAAATACGCCGCGGGCAGTGCTGCGACCACTAATCCAACAAGATAACCCCAGGGGACCCCGGCAGAAAAAAGTAGCCCCACGGATATGAGTCCTAATACAGCAGCTGTTCCGAAATCTGGTTGCATCAAAAGCAGGAAAATGAAAATTCCGGTTACCAACAGGTGAGGAAACACGCCAAATTTGAATGATTTAACCAAATCACCCTTTTTATCTAACGAATAGGCCAGCCAGATTACCAATGAAAGTTTTAATAGCTCGGCCGGCTGAAATCTCATAATGCCGATGTTAATCCAGCGTCTGGCGCCGGCAACTCTTACGCCTATTCCCGGAATTAAAACTAAAATCAGCAGGATGAAGGCGATTCCAAGAAGAAGATAAACAGGTTTTTTAAACGAATGATAATCTATATTCATTAAGGTAACTAAAAGACCTAAGCCTAAAACAACATAAATGATCTGTTTTTTTATGAAGTAATAAGCATCATCGTAGCGTTCCTGCGCCAGTATGCTGCTTGTTGAGAAAACCATTATGAGGCCGATCATTACCAGGATGAGGGTTATTAGAAGAATCCACAAATCAAATAATGGCTCGCGCCTCATCAGCTTAGTTCCTTTACGTATCTCCTGAAACATTCACCCCTATGTTTATAATCCCTAAATTGATCGAAGCTAGAACAGGCCGGGGAGAACAATACAATATCACCCTCTTTCGCTTCTGTTCTCGATTTTTTAACCCCCTCCTCAAGGGTATCAACAACAATTGTTTTTATTAATTTTCCCCATGCCTTTCGCATTCTCTCCTTTGCTTCGCCGAAAAGAATCAAGGCCTTGACCTTTTGTTTTAATAAAGAATTCAGTGGTGACAGATCTGTACCCTTGTCCTTCCCGCCGGCAAGGAGCACGAGAGGCTCATTAAAGCTTTCAACCGATTTGACGGTTGAACCCACGTTGGTTCCCTTAGAATCATTATAATACCTGACTCCATTCAACTCTCTTACAAACTCCATTCTGTGGGGCAATCCCCGGAATTCATCGATGGCTTTTTGGATTATATTAATGGGAATTCCCGCTGCTTTTGCCATTAAAGATGCCGCGGCAACGTTTTCCTGATTATGGGCGCCGGTTAATTTCATTTTCGAAAAAGAGATCTCTCCACTCCCGCCGGATCCCACAAACCGCAATCCAGCGCTTGTTATAATACATCCATTTTTCTCCGATTTATTTCTTGAGAAAAATTGTCGCCGGATATCGGTCTCTTTGGCAAAATCTCTTGTATAATCATCGTCGCCGTTTAAAATCAGAAGATCTTTTTTCCCCATTTTGAGATATATGCGTTTTTTAAATTTCAGATATTCTTCAAATGTCGGATGACGGTCCAGATGATCTGCTGTTACATTGAGGCAGGTTGCAATCTGCGGGTGGAATGCTTCGGTTGTTTCAAGCTGAAATGAACTCACCTCTACAACCGCATAGTCCACTTTTTCCCCGCTTAAAACCAGATCAATAAGTGGTTTTCCGATGTTTCCACCGAGGAATGATTTTTTGCCGCCCGCCAACAGGGCCTGGTGCAGAAGTGAGGCTGTGGTGGATTTTCCGTTTGTCCCCGTAACAGCCAGAATGGGACATTTTAAAAATTGACAGGCTAATTCCATCTCTCCAATGACAGGGATCCTATTTTTCCTGGCCGCCAGTAGCGGTTCAATATCGTATGGAATGCCGGGGCTTATGATGATCAGCTCCGCTTTTTGAAAAAATCCGGATGTGTGTCCGCCAAATTCGAATTCAATCTCACTTTTGTTTAAATTTTTTATTGTCTCCCTTAGTTCATCGGCCGTTCTTGATTCGGAAACAGATATTTTAGCCCTTTCTCTTCTTAGGAACTTAATGGTGGAAATTCCACTCAAGCCTAAACCGACGACAAGGCATCGTTTTCCTTTGAATTCCACATCTACCTCGCTTTGTCATTCTCGCGTCACCCCGTCATTGCGAGGAGCCCGAAGGAGATCCTTCACTGCGTTCAGGACAGGCTCCGCAATCTCAAACGCGGAGATTGCTTCGCTTCGCTCGCAATGACGTGTATGTCTACCTCGGTTTCGACGTATGTCTACCTCGGTTTCGACGTATGTCTACCTCGGTTTCGACGTATGTCTACCTCGGTCTCGACGTATGTCTACCTCGGTCTCGACGTATGTCTACCTCGGTCTCGACGTATGTCTACCTCAATTTCAATGTCCCCAAAGCAATAACTGCGAGAATAATCGATATTATCCAGAATCGAACAATAATTTTTGGCTCAGCCCAGCCTTTCAGTTCAAAATGATGATGTATTGGAGCCATTCTAAATATACGTTTTTTTATCAGCTTAAAAGAGATCACCTGAGTGATTACTGAAAGGGCTTCAACAACAAACACTCCACCGATCAGAATAAGCAGGAGTTCATGTTTACTGATTAAGGCCATGGTCCCCAGTGCGCCACCCAGTGCCAGCGAGCCGATATCCCCCATAAATACATTTGCCGGGTAGGCATTGTACCAAAGAAAGCCTAGTCCCGCAGCGGCGATTCCTCCGCAGATAATCGCCAGCTCTCCTGATCCGGTTACGAACGGGATATTAAGGTAATCGGCAAAATTAACGTGGCCGGTAACATAGGTTAAAATCAGATATGTTCCGGAAGCTATGACTATAGGACCAATTGCAAGTCCATCGAGCCCATCGGTCAGATTTACGGCGTTCGAAGATCCGACAATTACAAGGACTGCAAGAATCAAATAATACCAGCCAAGGTTGACTTGAACCTGTTTAAAGAAAGGAACTGAGAGTGTGGGCGGATAGTCTAAAAACAGAAGTAGAATTAATCCTACTATGAGTGCGACTAAAATCTGCCAAAAAAGTTTTGTTTTTCCGCGAAGCCCCGCCGCGTTTCCCCTTTTTATCTTCAGGTAGTCATCGACAAATCCAACCAATCCATATCCCGAGACAACAATAAGCACTATCCAGACATAGCTGTTTGTTAAATCGGCCCATAACAAGGTGCTGACCAAAAATGAAATCAAAAGCAGACCCCCCCCCATGGTTGGGGTTCCCTGTTTTGAAAGATGACTCAGAGGCCCATCCGGCCTTATGGTTTGGCCCAAATGTTTTCTCTGAAGGGCTTTTATAAACCACGGTCCAAGGAAGAGGCATACGGCGAGGGCGGTGAGCATTGCGATGCCGATTCTGAAAGTAATATACCTAAAGACATTGAACACGGAAAATTCATCGTGAAGAGAATATAAGAAGTGATAAAGCATTGTTTAAACCCTTTGTTGTTTAAATTTTTCTTTTAATGCCACAACGATATTTTCCATCTTCATGGAACGAGAACCCTTTACAAGGATTATGATATTCGGATTTTTAATAACCGGCGCGATTTTTTCAATGACACTTTCCAAAGAATCACATTGGAAGACTTTTCCCTTATCCATTCCCGACTCGAGAGCGCCACGCGCGTATATCCTACCAAGCTGTCCAAGGGTAAAAAGGTAGTCGATTTTTAATTCTGCAACCAGTGATCCGATGTCACAATGGAAATCCTTGGACTGAGGGCCAAGTTCAAGCATGTCACCTAAAATTGCAACCGTTGTTCTCTCTCCCCTCATCATCGAGAGGCATTGCAGGGCTGCCTCCATGGCGTCCGGATTGGCATTATAGGCATCGTTGTAAAGTACCCTGTTTGGAGGAAAATGAAGGAGTTCAGATCTCATTGGTGTTAAACGAGGAGCTTTTAGTCCTTCGGAGATCTCTTTCGTGGAGGCTTTAAGGGCCAGCGCTGCCGCTGCGGCAGCAGCAGCATTGTAAAGGTTATGGGGCCCTATCAGTGGCAGAGAGAGTTTCAATGCCCCTTCGTTGCGAATGCGCAGTTCACACTCTGTTTTTCCATTAACCCCGGTCTCGAGTAGATTAATTAATACGTCAGCATGTTCAAGGGTGGTTGAAAATGTCACCTTCTCCCCCTTCCATCTCTCCGCGAGTTCTGTAATGTGCTTGTCATCCAGGTTAACGATGGCAACACCATCATTATCCATAGCCTTCCAAAGTTCATATTTTGCTTCCGCGACCCTTTCTATGGTCTCCAAAAATTCCAGATGTGCGTGGCCGATATTTGTTATAACCCCGACCTGTGGGTTGGAAATTTCAGCCAGCCTGAAAATTTCTCCGGGCGCGTTCATTCCGAGCTCCAAAACCGCGACGTCGTATTCCGGATCCAGTCTGAATATCATCCGGGGAAGCCCTATATAATTGTTTAGATTCCCCGCTGTCCCCAAGACCCTCCTCGATTTAGCCAGAATAGAGCTCAACAGATCTTTTGTCGTTGTCTTTCCGGCGGAGCCGGTGATTGCCACAACCGGGATCTTGAACTGGGATCTGTACCACTTTGCCAGATCACCAAGGGCATTTAATGGAGAGGATACAGGGAGAAGAAGAAAATCTTTGTATTCAGCACATTTAGCTACATCCACAACCGCGCCTATCGCACCCTTCTTTTTGGCGGTCGATAAAAATTCATGGCTATCGAAGTTTTGCCCCTTTAAGGCAAAGAAGAGGTCCCCCTTTTTTAATGTTCTTGTGTCTGTGGAAATCCCGGTAGCAACCGCTTTTAAACCTTCAGGCGCGGCAGAGCTCTTTATTATAGAGGAGATTCTTTGGAGATCGAGCGAAATCATAAACCCTTCTTGTCCAGAGCCTCTTGTGCTACTTCCCTGTCATCAAAATGTATCTTTTCTTTGCCAATAATCTGATAATCCTCGTGCCCCTTGCCAGCAATCAGGACGATATCATCAGCGCAAGCAAGGTCAATCGCCAGATGAATTGCTTTTCTGCGGTCAGGTTCTACAATAAATCCGTTATTCTTTTTATTTTCAGGGATTTTTTTTGCCCCGGTTTCCAAAATTCCGGGAATTATTTGATCGATTATTTCCAGTGGGTTTTCTGTTCTTGGATTATCCGAGGTTACTATTACTACGTCACTGGAACTTATCGCGGCTTTTCCCATCAGCGGTCTCTTTTTGGGATCCCTGTCTCCGCCGCAGCCAAATACTGTAATTACCCTGCCAGAACGCGGAAGGGCCTGTATCGCCGAGAGCACATTTCTAAGCGCGTCGTCGGTATGAGCGTAATCAACCAACACGAGAGGCTCCTTTTTGTTCTCCCTTGAGACCCTCTCAAGTCTGCCCGGAACACCCTTTAGTGCGGATATGCCCTTCAAAATATCCTTTGAATCAATATCAACGGCATATGCTGCGGCGGCCGCCCCTAGAATATTATAGGCATTATGCATTCCAACGAGGGATGAATGAAATTGGCCGTTAATCTTCCCTTTAAAATTTCCCTTGAGACCGGAATGATTGAATTCAAATCCCTTAAGAGAAATGTCGTGCTTTGAGTCTTTGCTGATTCCAAATGTAATTGTTGGGACAGCGGATCTCTTTAGAAGTTCGAGGCCCTTTGGGTCGTCAATATTGATTATAGAGTGTTTTTTCTTTTTTTTACTATCTCCAATTACAGAGGAAAACAGAAGCGCCTTGCTTTCAAAATAATTTTCCAGATTTTTGTGAAAATCGAGATGATCCTGTGTTAAATTTGTAAAAATAGCCACGTCAAAATCAACACCACCGACCCTTTTTAATGCCAATGCGTGTGAGGAGACCTCCATAATTACGCAATCAACTCCATTGTCCAGCATCCTTTTCAGCAGATTTTGTAAATCCATGCTCTCTGGTGTTGTGTGGGAGGCTGGAAAGACCTTTCCTCCGTATCTGTAATTTATTGTTCCTATTACCCCCGGTTTTTTTCCGCTCTCTTTAGCGATGGATTCCAATAAATATGTAGTTGTAGTTTTGCCGTTGGTGCCGGTTACACCAATCAAAGTCATTTTATTTGATGGATATCCAAACCATCTGTTGCTGATCAATGAAAGGGTGTCGCGGCTGTTTTCTACCACCATTTGTGGAATGGTTGTGGTTTTATCGGTCTTCTCCACCACAGCGGCAACCGCGCCGCGAGATTCAACATCCTTTAAATATTTATGTCCGTCGCTTGATATTCCTTTTATTGCGATGAATAGATCTCCGGGCACAACCTTCCTGGAGTCGTAATTTATTCCTTTTATATCTACTGAAGGAATAGGGCCAATGATCTTTGTTCCCTTTAGCAATTCTTTAATATTCATGGTTTAGGTTCCATTTTAACCCTTATCGATTTTGAAAGAAAAAAT
>MGRR01000131.1:0-12015 GCA_001798265.1 Deltaproteobacteria bacterium RIFCSPHIGHO2_12_FULL_43_9 | reverse complement strand
TCAATTTTTACCTCTGTACCGGTTGTAGCAAAAAGTTGAAGGATCTGTCGCATAGTTAACCCCGACAGATCTGGCATAATCCCCCTATCAGCATCTATGACCTGAATCTGCGAGAGCTCTCTTTTTGCCCATGAAATTTGCGTACCGGGACTTGCAATCTCTATAGACGTACCTTGAGGAGTTACCTCAAGGACCCGTAATGACCGCTCGGAAATCTGCCTGAAAGCTGGCGCCGAAACCTGCCCACCGTAATGTCTTTTTCGAGGATCATCAATCAGGACCGCCAACACAAATCTCGGTTTCTCGGCCGGAACAAAACCAATAAAGGCTGAGACATATCTATCTGAGTAGTATCCCCCCGTATGTGGGTTTGGTTTTTGAGCAGTGCCAGTTTTCCCGGCAACTACAAACCCGGGGATTGAGGCCTGAACGCCTGTTCCCCCCGCTTTTGTTACCTCAACCATCATATCTTGTAATTGTTTTGCTGTATTTTCAGAGATTACCCTCACGTCAACCTGAGGAAGTTGCTCCTCAATGGTCTGGTTATCCCTGTCGAGAACCCTTTTGACTATAAATGGACGGACCAGATTCCCACCGTTTGCTATTGAAGAGAGGGCCCGGGCAATCTGGATTACCGAAACACCGATACCCTGCCCAAAGGAGACGTTACTGAGTGTAACCCTCGACCACTGGGTTTTGTTCTGGACTATGCCCCGCGTTTCTCCTGGCAGATCCACGCCTGTTTTCTGTCCGAATCCAAAATGTTTAGTTGCCAGATAAAAATTATCCCGTCCCAATTTTTCGGCTATTTTTACGGCACCTATGTTACTTGAAAATTTAATTACCTCAGAGGTAGTCAGCCATTCAAACTTATGCCCCGAAGCTTCACCAATTACTATATTTTCAACCCTGTATTTCCCCTTCTCCCCCCAAACCTTTGTTTGAGGTTTTACCACATTATTTTCAAGCGCCGCCGCAACCAGGAAAATCTTAAATATTGAACCGGGCTCAAAGGTATCGGTTATTACCCTGTTTCTTCTTTTTTCTGCGGGAAAATTTGTAAAATTATTCGGGTCGTAGGATGGTTCAGTGGCCATTGCCAGTATTTCACCGGTATAAGGATCCATCATAACCCCGATCCCGCCGGAGGCCTCCTCCTCCCTGACCGTTTGACTTAACACCTTTTCTAACTGGAACTGAAGATTTTTATCTATGGTGAGTTCTACCGTATATCCCTCTCTCTGGGTCTTATAATACCGGTCTTCCATAGATATAGGTCTTCCAATGGCGTCTTGCGTGATTCTCATATACGTGGGAGGACCCGTGAGGTATTGGTTAAAACCGAGTTCAACCCCTTCAAGGCCATTACCATCCGTGCCGACAAAACCCAAAAGGTGAGAAGCAAGCTGTCCGTTAGGGTAGAATCTTTTTGCCTCTCTTATTACTCCAACACCCCTTAAATTTTTAGATGAGAGCTTGAGTCCTTTATCGAGACTAATAAGCCTTGCAATCCAGACAAAGCGCTTTTTTCTCTGATTCAACTGCGCGAGAGCATTTTTATAGGACAATCCCGTGGTGGAAGAAATGATTTTTGCCGTTTTGTGACGATTATTTATTAAATGTGGATGGGCATAAATCGATGAGACATCGAGGCTTATTGCAAGCTCATCCCCATTTCTGTCCGTAATGACGCCACGTTTGGGAACAAGTCTTACGGTTCTTAAATATTGCCTCTTTTTAAGTTCATTCAGTTTCTCATTCGGAAAGACCTGAAGCTGCATACTTCTGCCAAGTATTATGATGCAGAGAATTCCCTGAATAACCAAAAGCAGCTTAAGCCTCTTTTTGGTGATGCTTATTTCGTTCACTGGGCGCTCTCCTCCAGGACGATGATCTGGCTCGCCGAGGGTATCTGAAGATTCCATCTCTCTTTAGCTAGATGATCTAGCCTTGCAGGTTGTTTTATCGTAGCCAATTTTAGTTTTAGCTGATAAATGTCCTGTTCTAACCTTCTGTTCTCATTTGAAAGCGCAAGGAGTTTTGTCTGGCTTTGAAGATATAATAGTCTGCTCCAGACATATCCCATAAGGATTACAGTAATTATTGCTATGGCGAGAATCGCTCTTACCATTAACTGGAGAGATGATTTCCAATGTCGGCTAAACTGAATCCTGTTGGCAAGTGATACATTTTTTAGAAGGGGCTGTTTCATGTGTCCTCTCAAAGATGCGTAACTTTGCGCTCCTCGCGCGTATGTTTCGTGAAACCTCTTCTTCAGTAGCTATTACAGGTTTTTTATTAATCCTTTTTCCAAAACCCTCTTTTTCCCACTCTCTAAATGCCTCTTTAACTATCCTATCTTCCAGAGAATGGAACGAGATTACCGCAACCCTCCCACCCAACTCTAATAAGGGTAACATCTCTTTCAGTCCAATGCGTAATAATAAAAGCTCTTCATTCACGGCAATTCTTAATGCCTGGAATGTTCGTGTTGCAGGATGAATTTTACCATGCCGGAGAGAAGATGGAACTGCGTTATAAACAATTGCCGCTAGGACTTTGGTACTTGTAATAGGGGTGATTGATCGCGATTGTACAATCTCTCTAGCTATTCTTTTAGAGAAACGCTCCTCCCCATATTCCGAAAAAATGTATGACAGATCACTTTCAGGCCATGCATTTACGATATCCTTGGCGGTTATTTTGCCCACGCTTTTGTCCATCCGCATATCCAGAGGGCCGTCAGTCTGAAAACTAAACCCCCTGTCACCATTAGCAATCTGCCGGCTTGAAAGACCCAAATCGAGTATAATTCCAGAGAATTTTACACCGGGGCATTGTCCTGAAACCTCATTAACTTTATCGAACGTTCCATGAAAGGCATGAACTGGAAGATCTTTTAACCTAGAGATTGTTGATTCAAGAGCCTCCAAGTCCCTATCTGTAGCTATAACACCCTTTGCTCCGCCCCTAATCAATGCTTCAGAGTGCCCCCCATCACCAAGGGTGCCATCAAAGAACCAGCCACCATTTTCAGGCCTCAGATATCCCAAAACTTCACTAACCAAGACAGGTATATGCATAAATTGCACAAATATTTAGCATGATTTTACGTTTAAAATCAATGCGTCATATCCCACTGCGAAGCGGTATTAGGGGTGCAGTCCACTAGACCAGAGAATAGACCGGTTGTTATCAAATAAGCCGTATTCCAAATAAATTTGGCTACTTTCCAATGTCACTTAAAAATTTCTCTGGACTAGTTAGAAACTTTTCATAGTTGTCTGAGTCAATAAAAACTGGGATTGCGTTTGGAAATCTATTACAAAAAAGGGTTATGCCTCCCTGTTTTTTTTTGCGACCAGACTTTACTTCAATTGCAAATAGTCCCTTGCTATTTTCAAAGATGAAATCAACCTCAAAAGCTGCTTCGCGCCAGTAATAGAGTTTTCCAGTTTCTTGCATTAACGCTGCACCAACGGTAGCTTCGAAAACACGTCCTTTTTTATTATCTCCGACTTGTTGGGCTAATAGAGTATAGAAGCATGGAGCCATCGGAATGATTTTAGGTGAAGATCCCTTTGTGAGATGTTTTTTCCTTGTATATTTTTCTAGTCTACAAAATAAAAATGCCCCCTCATACATTTCTATATAATGCTTTACGAGATCTACGTTGCCTCGATCCTGTAATTGGCCCAATATTTTAATATAGCTAATCTCTTGGGCAGGATATCCAGCAATAACTTCAAATGCTTGACGAAATAGCGCGGGGTTTTTGACGCGAGCAAAATTTAATATATCTTTGTTTATTACAGGCTCAATAATTGAAGCAAGAACATAATTCCGCCAACGATCTTCTTGGTCAATTAGTGTATAGCTACCTGGATATCCGCCATATTTTAAATATTGATCAATAGTCCATTTTAAAAATTTTTTAGTTTCCAAGTAACTCCAATGATAGGTTTTTATCAACTCAAAGCGACCAGCTAAACTTTCAGTTAGTCCAATTTGAATTGAGAGAGAACTTGAGCCAAGTAAAAGTAGTTTTATTTGAATTTCTTGTTTTATCTTTTGTTTGTCCCAAAGGCCCTTTATAACCTCTGACCAATTTGTTACTTTTTGAATTTCGTCAATTACCAATAAGCTTCCATGTCCCAATTCCTTTGCTTTTTGCCATTGTTCGAGTAGCCAATCACGCCCAGGGGCAACCAGGTCATCTGCGCTTACATAAAAATATGGTTTTTTATATTTGCTCAAGAAATAATTGACGCCAGTAGTTTTCCCTACTTGTCGTGGGCCTAGGAGAACTTGAATGAATTCCAGGGAATCGGAGGCAAATCTTTCATTCAATGTTTCAATGAATTTTCTTTGATAAAACATTAAATAGTAGATTAACCTACTATTTATTGTAGGTCAATCTACTATTTCGTTTAATTAGCTATGTAGAAGTTGGTAACTTCAGTCGATTATTATTGTTATTTCAATACGTTAACTGATTTAATGATTTGACTACACCTATATCCAAAAGACCACCTAACTTTATCGAACGTTCCGTGAAAGGCATGAACTGGAAGATCTTTCAACCTAGAGATTGTTGATTCAAGAGCCTCCAAGTCCCTGTCTGTAGCAATAACCCCCTTCGCCCCCCGTGTATTTAAAATTCCGACTCCAAAATCGATAATAATTTCCCCAGAGAGATTATTTGCATTATTTCCATGAGTCCATTTTGAGCTGTTAGGGAAATTGATCTAATCTGTTTTTATTAACAAAAAGGCACGAGTTTTTAGCTCGCGCCCTTTATTTTTTTTGTTATAAAATACGATGAAACGCCTATCCAACCTGGCGTGACAGAAGCTTGCTGGAAGAAGCCGGAACCAATCAGAGTGCGAAACTCAGTTTGGGACCAGTGGCAAAAACAACACCAGAAAACGTCTCAGATCTCATGAAGCATCACAAGTAGAGTATTATAGCAAAGCTGCCATGATTCTTGACAAGTTCCGCACGGCTGTTGCAAATCCTTGTGTTCCGAAGCTTTCTGCGAATGTTACTGATCCGGTGGCGGCCCCAGCTCTGCTGGATGTCACTATCACATTAAAAATTCCCGTGCTCCCTTCTTGTATGGTTACGCCGGGTATATTTGCGAGTGCTTCTCTAAACGTTTGAGGAGCTCTTTTGAAAAATACGTAAAGAGTACTCTTACCTTGGCCCGCAAATGCTGCTACGCACTCAATAAAGCCTGGGGCGCTGTTAAAACATACTTGAAGCGAGGAGGGCATTTCCATAAGAAAACGAGGGTCCGTTGTGCTTATCGGGATCATTTCTTGATCGTAACCTCTACTTAACTCGCATAACTCACCCCGCGTCATCTCACTCTCATGTCCTCCAGGTTGCTCTGCAATTGATACTAGCGCCATCGGAAATTCAAACGTCGTTACATACAGACCGCCGATTGTGCTCCTCATTTCCTCCACGGTTACTCCAGGATAAAAAGCTGGGTTTGGAGAAGTGCTGGGAATGCCGATTGGTGTGGAGACTGCTGTTGCCGGCGGTGTCGATGTTGACGCTGTTGAGACAAGCAGCTGAGAGGCGCGAATCAAGGCTATAAGTGTTAAATGTGTATCAACTTCTTTAAATAGGAATATTTTGTTGCCAGTCTGTGACGAGGAAATAGCCGGCGGTGTTCGTAGACTGAGTATATCAATGCCGTTTTGTGATATTTTAGTTAAATAACTTTCATTGGTAACCGGATCGCTTAGCTCATTTGTCAGATATTGTGTCAGTTCATCACCCCTTCCCGTGAAGTATGTAACCAGTGGTTTTAGCGACGATGAGAAGGCACTTGCACACCCTATAAATGCCCATTTATCGTTAAAGCACCCATCCACAAGTGGGCTAGGCGCGGGATAAGAACCCGCCAGCTCATCGGTAAGGCTTGGCACCTCCGAGGCGCTGCAAAGGTTCGAAACAGATGGAATCTGAAATGCATATGAGCTGGGTGTAGATAACAGATCAAATTCGACATTTCTAAGATCAACGGCTGCTTCAACTGCGCCCTGTTTAAAATCAGAACTGGAAGCATGTGCAAGGTTTATAGTCAAAAACAGCAATAAAACAGAAACAGAAAAATTCTTCATAAAGTTCCCCTCAAAAGAGTTTATTTTTTCGAACGATTCAATCATGGCTAGCAGAACTCGAAGGCTATCATAGATTTCCAATATTGTCAAATATTTGTATTGGGGTATTGGGCCGAATTGCCTCACAATTAACGTCACTAAGACGCAGTGCGCTGTTTGTGAGGAATGGCCTGATTACCTCACAATTAGTGACTTGGGTACAATGTTTGTTGAGGAACAACAAACAATTGCACCCAAGGAGCCCAACCGTGAGTCGCTTTAAATTATGAAAAACTTCTCCTCCATCTCCAGCTCGGTTTTTCATGGGAAGGATTTGCATTGGAACAAATCCTTTCTTTTTACAAAATTCGGGAAGAGGATGCTTTTTTTGGGGGTTAACCCAGGAAGCTCAGCCGGCGATGCCTTCAGAACAAACTGAAGAGGAAATTTCTGAAGACGTAAGCCCCGAAACACCAGAAGAAGGGGCGGGGGAAGGTCAGGATTTAGAGGCGCGAAAGGGGGAGTATTTAAAAACCCTGAATAAAATTGACCAATATTTTTCCGAAAGAGTCGATGCCTTGCGTAAAGAGATCGCTGATTTGAGTAGCGCCGACCCGAAGAGGGAAAAGATGGAGCAGGAGCTTGAGCGGATAGAAAAAGAATATGAAGCCCTAAAACAGGAGGTCAGCAAGATGAGAAGCGAGGTTGGGACCAGGGATCAATAAAGTTCCACGACATTTTTACCCAGGCAAGGTTGATTACGCGCATCATTCCATAATTTTGCTTTTGTGCAAAAAAGTTCAATTATGGAGAAACAAAGGAAGATGCTTGAAGCGTATTCCATATTGGCTGATTTAAGAATTCACGACAATCCGGAAACGTATTTGGCTCTAAATTCTGAGTCCACATTCGAGTTTATTACAAATCAATATGTTATTTTCGGATACGCGAAGGTCATCTCTGAACAGCTCTCAGTTGTTACGGGTTCAGGTCCGGTTCCTCAATCCGATGAAGAGTGGAATTCCTTAAAAGCTGAACTCAATGAAAAGATTTCGAAAGCTGGCTACGTGTTAGAGGTCAATGCAGATCCACAATAGCGTAGGGTTTAATCTCCCCGGGCCTTTTGCCTTCTCCATTTGTCATACCCAATAGACCGAGTAGACCGACATTCAGGGCCCTTGGAACCGCTCTGGGTTCTGGGGGTTCGATAATGATACCTTCTTTGAATCGTTTTTTAAAAAAATCACTGTATTTCGTATAGCCGGGTCCAATTGCGGTAAAGGTTGTTTGAAGAGTTTCAGGAATTATGGCGTAAAAGGGAGAGAAAACTTGGCAGATTTGTTTAATTTATAACGAGATTATAGTGCTTAAAAGCACTATACATAAGGGAAGAATTCGAGAGCGGTTGGCTGAACAAATTAAAGGGGTCTGACCCCTTTTTTATTAGTTTTGAACACACCTACCTGCCATCTTGCGACCTGGTCCCCTCTGACATCGTTGTATTGCCTCTTCCTCTACACACCTTCCCCCGCCCTGCTCTCCAAACCAGCCTTCGCAACGTACTACAACATAACGCTGGATTTCCCCGCAGGTGTACGCAGGCAGTGGTACACCGCTAACATTCTCAGTAACAGCTTCCATTAGTGTGCTGCTATCGACGCAATAATCGAACAGTGCAGGCCACGGCCTACCCTGGCATGGCTTCAGCCCCTTCGGGCCCATTTTGGCCTCGTAGACGTAGAGACAGGCAGGAGTTTCTGGATCAAAACCACTATCTTGGTCTTCATAGATCCCTATAGCATTGCCTCTGTTTGGGAAAAGCAAAACCGTTAGTAGCAATAACATCCACCTTATTTTCATTTGCAACCTCAATGTCTATTCAATCACCCTAATCAGGGCACCAGGTTGTCTAATCCTTTGATCGGAACCTGTCAAAAAAACATTAGCAACATTCGGAATCCCGCATTAATTCCATAACCATCGAAAATAATTTGAATTTTAATTCCAAAAAAGTGAATGACAATTTACATACAGTCATCCCCGCGGATGCGGGGATCCACTTCGCTATTCTGGATTCCCGTTTTCACGGGAATGACGACAGTAATGTTCCACTAAATTCCGGAAAGAGCCACAGATTCGGGGTCTGTCAAAATAATCAGCCTTTAAACACTATTAATGCCCACCTCGTCCAATCCCTGCGAGAGCTTTTCTGGCCGCCGCATTTTGTGGTGTACCCAAAACAGTTGTTTCTACCTGTCTCCCTAATGCGCCACGTGCTATTTCGGCGTCAGGTCCGAGAGAACCTAAAAGACGTATGGCAGCCAATTTCATCGCAGGTGAAGCTACTGGATTATTGAGTATTCTCATAAGAGCAGGCACTTTGGATTTTAGAATATAATTGATAACACTCTTGCCACTATCATCACCTGACATACGGTAATAATCTGCTGAGATCCCAACTAAAATCGAATCAAACTCAGTGTCATTAGTTTCAATTAGTGCTTGAAAGAATTCTGGCAGTAGAACTCCTAGCGGTGTAAAACGGTCAATGTAGAGCACCTTTACTCCTTCAGGACCTTCACCAACGGCACCCCAAAAAATATGCGGGATTTTTTCCCTCGCTTTATCAGGAACAAGCATTGGCTGTCTTATTATTACCCTCACACTATTTATTTGCGCCAATAGGGTTTTTAAGAGCCTTTTTCCTGTATCAAATGTAGCAAGTAGCTCAAATAACTCTAAATAATCTGATGAGGGGTAAGTGGCCAAAGATATTCCCATGACCGGAGTAGTAGATTTAACATTGGAGAGGGTATAGATAATTGTACCGCTACCAGCATCTTTAGCTGCCTGGACCTTTGGACCTCGCAGGGTGATATCGATATCAAATTGATTGCCACTAGACTCGGGGCTCCTTTTGCTACATTCGTCTATTAGATCTAATGCAGCCAGGTCACTCCTGCTAACATTCTCAATACCTTTTTCCCGTAATATTTTGTCTAGCTGTAAATACTCCTCCCGTGTGATGTTAAGATACCTTACCTTGTCGCAGTACCAATAGGGTGAAGGAACATAGATTTCACTGGAAATGGTTGTACCAGATGGTTCATGAAACCTTAGGGGAATTCTGCTTGTAGGAGCAGTTCCTGGCAGTGTGAAAAAATTTCTAAAGATGTCTTTTTCGGAAGCAAGATCGAGTAGTTCTCTGCCCACACTCATTCTATGCGAAGAAAACCGTATTTCAAATTCTTCTCGCCATCGAACATACATCTCAGCTATGTGGTCGAGAAGTTCTTTTCTCTCTGGACTCATGGTAACTTCTTCTTTGGATCCGCCTTCTTCCCCCATACCCTCTTCAGCGGACGATAAAGCCTCAGCTTCTATCCCCGTCTTGATGGCGTGATAAACCTTTATTGTTTCTTCATACTCTGCAATATTCCTCTTCAAGTTTTCTATTAATCCCTCATCTCTTTCGGTGTCGTTTTCTTCTCGTGATAATCGATTTCTAAAATCCCCCAACTCGCGCTCCGCCATTTCTATCGCTGTTTCCCCATTGCGCAATATTTCATCTCCTTCTCCGTCGAAACCAATAATTTTATCGTTACTTCTAATATCCATCGGCACGCCCTTGCGGAGTAAAAATTCCGCAAGCTCTGATTCCCCATTGCCGAGAGCCACGTGAAGGGGTGTTTCATTATTAGAGGTTATGGCTGTAACATCGACCTTTTCCCCCGGAGGAAGATTTTCATAGTCCTCAGCGGCCTTATCAATCAGGGCGTGATAGTCCGTGGGATCGTCAGCTCTAAAGGCTTTTAAGAATGTTTCTCTATCCATTGGTTTTTCAAATAGGGCCTCTACAACATATAAATTTGCAGGGATTGAGGCATTAAATAGTGGTGTGTGATTACCCTTGCTATCTTGCGCATTAACATCGGCACCACCAGATCTTAAGTATCGGACCATATGAGGAGAACAATTTTGTGACAAAGTTGCAAAATAAAGAGCCGTTCTGCCTATGTTGTCTTTGTCATTTGCACCTGCGCTATCATTTTTTTCGGCCCACATATAGAATTCAACATCTCCACTCTCCGCGGCAAACATATGGGGTTTTTTCCCGTCCCCATCTGGAGTCCACACTGCTCCTGCGTTTAGCGCTTCTTCAACGGCTGCTCTATTACCCACTTGTAAAGCTATATAGAAGTCTTCTTGAGCTTTTTTAGCATCTTTTGTAGGTTCTTCAGAATATGTTGGATTAGTAAATAATAGTATGGCTGCCGCAAGTATTAATGAAAACTTATGGATATCTTTTTGAAACATTGACCCTTCCTATCATTGCTACTTGTGACAGAACTGACAGTTCACCTGTTCAAGTCTTGTGCCAAGGGTGAGGCGAAAACACGTAGTGTTTTCAGGGACTTTTGTCAACCGCTTGGTTTTGTTGCAGAAATAAAGTGACATGAACTGTCATCTGGGTGCCAATAATTGGCTAATAGGAAAAAGGGGTCAGACCCCTATATCAATTGAAAAAAATACGCTCTTGGCCAACACATTAGACCGCACTACTAGGAATAAGTTTGGTAATATTTTTATTTTGAAGAAGGCATTTTTTTTCGCTCTCAATAAGATGCTATTCCCAGTACAAATGTGCTGGACATGTCCCCATGCAAGCATTAGAACTTACAAAAATTACGTGTGTTTGGAGGTGTTGATGAAAACCAAAATTAGTTTTTCCCTCTTACTTTTTCTCTCTCTTCTGTTTTTTTGCGCACCAAATGTTTTTTCGCAATGTATCGGCATAAAATGTGGTGACTGTAATCTCGACGGAGACATAACGGTCCTTGATGCACTGGAGACGGCAAGAATTAGTGTGGGCCTTTTGGTTCCATATCCAGACCAAAACATTGCATGTGACACAGACCGCTCCGGGGATATAAGCGTAATCGATGCGTTGACTGTCGCTAAAGCCGCGGTGGGGGATAAAACGGTAAGCCTTCGCTGCTTTCCTTTCACAACCATCGACAACATCGGACCCGGCGTAATATTACATCGCGAACTTATAGGCATGGACTATGATGTATTAAATCCAGACTTCAGCTGTCCGGATACAACAGACTTTTTTGAAATAATTCCGGATCGGGGAACAACACAACTCACAATAACACTAGCCGGCATGTCGTATCCCACAAATATGAATCTCTACACCGGAAAACCAGGAACTATGCCCGGCGATATAGACTCACATCACTATTTACAACGCATCCGCATGGATAGTACCCCAGAAACCTACCAGCTTTCATGCTCGGGACTTGATATGCGTATGGGGAGGGTTGCTGTAGCGGTACACTCCGCTTCCCCGGGTTTCTACTCCCTAAATGTCTCCGGAAGCGATGTTCCATGCACATGTAATCCGTCAGGAGGAATTATAGCGGCCGGAGCGAGGGCGTTGGGTCGCATTCGCGGACAACGAGGACCTGATATACCTAATCCGTGCGACACAACTAATTCCCAGACCTATGAACTCACAACCATTCCACCAGGCACAACAAGCATAAGATTTTTAATGGCTGGACCACCACCGAGAGATGATGGAGACTATGACCTTTGGCTCGGTTATCCAAGAACCTGTGGCGGGGATTGTTACGCCACAAATTACCACGGTACTGCACTAGCTACTCCAGAGGGTTGGGGAAACCCGATGTTTATAGAGGAGTATGAAATGACGGGTCCGGAGCTTGCCTCCTACGGAGCAGGGCCGATAGCGATGGGGGTTTCTGTATTTACAGGTCCACCCGGCGGAGGAAATTTCACACTGGACGTATTTACGCGGGGCTCAGGTGGTCCCGCGGTGGCAAGTCAGCAAGGTACGAGCCCGGTTTCCGGAAGCGTATCAACCTGTCGCTTG
>MGRR01000130.1:23142-23888 GCA_001798265.1 Deltaproteobacteria bacterium RIFCSPHIGHO2_12_FULL_43_9 | reverse complement strand
CTATACCCTCGGCCCCAAATTCCAGCGCAAGCTTAGCGTCCTGTGGTGTATCGGCGTTCGCCTTAACACCAAGCCTTCTGATCTTATCCGCCCATTTCATGAGCGTTTTAAAATGTTCATCAAGGGTTGGATCTACTGTTTTTACCTTCCCCTCTATAACCTCTCCAGCACCCCCATCTATAGTGATCAGATCCCCCTCTTGCAGGACTGTTCCATTGAGATAGAGTTTCTTTGCCCTTTCATCAATACGGGCCTCGCTACACCCAACGATACAAGGCTTACCCATCCCTCTGGCAACAACCGCGGCGTGTGAGGTCATTCCACCTGTAACAGTCAGAATGCCGTTGGCTGCGACCATCCCATGAATATCCTCAGGAGATGTTTCATTTCTTACTAAAAGAACCCCCTCTTTTTCATCCTTTTTTGCCTCAGCATCCTCAGGAGTAAAAACTATCCTTCCACTTGCCGCGCCTGGAGAGGCAGGCAGTCCACGGGCGAGAACCTTTTTCGGGGCATTGGGATCCAGGGTCGGATGTAAGAGCTGGTCAAGTTGCGATGGTTGAATCCGAAGCAGGGCCTCCCGCTGTGTAATCAATCCCTCTTTAACCATATCGACCGCTATATGAACCGAGGCTTTCGCAGTCCGCTTCCCGGATCTCGCCTGCAGCATCCAAAGCTTACCCTTGCTTACGGTAAACTCTATATCCTGCATGTCACGATAATGCCTCTCCAATTTTTGATATATT
>MGRR01000130.1:3067-23073 GCA_001798265.1 Deltaproteobacteria bacterium RIFCSPHIGHO2_12_FULL_43_9 | reverse complement strand
TCCCGGCAACAACATCCTCCCCCTGCGCATTAAGCAGATATTCGCCATAAAAACGCTTTTCACCGGTAGAAGGATCTCGCGTAAACGCAACCCCGGTCGCGCAATCATCCCCCAGATTTCCAAAGACCATGGCCTGAACGTTTACCGCCGTACCCCACGAATCTGGAATAGCGTTAATCTTTCTATAGGTCTTGGCCCGCGGCGTATTCCATGAGTTAAAAACAGCAGCTATCGCGCCAAACAGCTGCTCCATAGGATCAACAGGGAATCTGATCCCAGTCACTTCATAAACCTTACGCTTCATCCTCTCTGTTAATTTTTTTAGATCATCAGCATCCAGATCGGTATCCTTTTCAACCCCCCTATCCTTCTTCGCCTCCTCAAACAAGGCTTCAAGCAGGCCAACATTCATCCCCATAACAACATCCGCGTACATCTTCACAAAACGCCTATATGAATCATAAGCAAATCTTGGATCATTACTTTGAGCAATCAGCCCCTGAACCGTTTCATCATTAAGCCCCAGGTTTAACACCGTATCCATCATGCCCGGCATGCTAGCCTTCGCACCCGACCGCACAGAAACAAGAAGGGGATTTTTATTGTCACCAAACTTAGCGCCACCTAGCTTTTCAACACGCCTCAAGGCATCAAGGATATCCTTCCTAAGAGATGAAGAGATCGTCTTATTATTTGCATAAAACGAATTGCACTCAGCAGTTGAGATCGTAAACCCCGGAGGAACCGGAATCCCCAGGTTTGTCATCTCCGCAAGGTTTGCCCCCTTTCCCCCGAGAATATCCTTCATCAGAGCACTACCCTCGGCTTTTCCCTCCCCGAAGAGATAAACGCGCTTCACCCTTTTTTTCTCTTTTTTTAATGATGCCTTTTTAGAAACCCGCTCTGTAGGTGTCACAATATTCTCCTGCATGGTGTGATTCCTTTCTTGTCATTCCCGCGAAAGCGGGAATCTAGATCCCTGCTTTCACAGGGATGACAATCGTTCAAAACCTTTCTAAAAAGTAATTCTTTAACTGCGATAATTCAACCCTATCCTGCTTCATACTATCCCGATCCCTCACCGTCGCTTTCTGATCACTCAAGGATTCAAAATCCACCGTCACACAATAAGGAGTACCAATCTCATCCTGTCTTCTATACCTTTTCCCAATGCTGCCCGAAATATTAAATTCCACAACATACCTATGCTGTAAACTCTCAACCACCTTTTTACAAACAGCTATCAAATCATCTTTTTTAGAGAGTGGTAACACGGCGATCTTAATCGGGGCTAAACTCTTATTAAGCCTCAGAACAACCCTCGTCTCCCCCTTAACCTCTTCCTCGTGATAAGCGTCAATCATAATTGCTAACATGGTCCGGTCACACCCCTCGGAGGTTTCAATCACATAAGGAATAAACTTCTCTTTTGTAGCCTCATCAAAATATTCCAAAGATTTATTTGAATACTCCTGATGCCTGCGCAAATCATAATCCGACCTATGATGAATCCCCTCTATCTCCTGCCACCCAATCGGAAATTCATACTGGATATCAAAAGCCACCTTCGCATAATGCGCAAGCTCCTTTGCGTCATGCTGATGAAATCTAAGCCTTGATTCACCAAGCCCAATCTCATCTTTATACCAGTTAAATCTGATCTCCTTCCACTTATCAAACCATTTATCCGCCTCAGATGGTTTCACAAAATATTGCATCTCCATCTGCTCAAACTCCCTCGTCCTGAAGATAAAATTCCCGGGGGTAATCTCATTTCTGAATGCCTTTCCAATCTGCGCGATCCCAAAAGGAACCTTTTTTCTCATCGATGTATAAACATTCTCAAAATTCACGTAGATCCCCTGAGCAGTCTCCGGTCTTAAATAAACAAGACTCGCGCTATCCTCCACAGGACCAACATGCGTCTTAAACATCAGATTGAACATCCGAAGATCTGTTAAATCACCGCCACAGTCAGGGCATTTTTTTCCACTCACCTGATCTGCCTTAAATCTATGTTTACATGATTTGCAATCGACCAATGGATCCTGAAACCCCTCAACGTGCCCCGAGGCCTCCCAAACCCTTGGATGCATTAAAATCGCGGAATCGAGACCAACAATATCAAGCCTTGATGTCATCGACTTCCACCAAAGTTTTTTAAGATTATTTTTTAACTCAACACCCAACGGACCATAGTCCCACGCACTACCAATCCCTCCATAGATCTCACTCCCCTGGAATATAAATCCACGCTGCTTGCAGAGAGAGACAATTGTAGCCATGTCTACCATGGAGACTTCCTCAAAAACGCTGAAAATTTAAACAGTTATATCAAGCAGTAGAATAAAGGGCAAGACATTACGCAATGCGTTAGATGTAATAATACGACAACTGCCATGCAATAGTTTTAGGCAATTTTAGTAAAAAAATTATTTGATCTTGAAATAGGTACAAAATTGCTTTGGACTTACAAGTTCTACACTTTTTACCCTTTTTAATTTTAGAATTGCTCTATCTCCGGTAATTATTACTGCTGGTTGTACCGCAATAGCAAGTTCTAAAAGAAAATGATCTTTTTTGTCAGAAAATTCCACTTTGTCAATTGACTTTGGCACAATGTTATCGGCCTTGTTGAATAAGGTTCCTAAAATCCCTCTTATAGTTTTTTTGGTTTCTTCCCTAAGACCTTTAGTTATGTAAGGCCTTTTAAAAACCATGTTTACCTCTTCCTTAAGCTCATTACTGGTTACAACCTCTATTTCATTTTTTAGCCATGCATTAATTATCTTTTGAGAATAACTACAACCAAGTATACCACTTACTATTACATTTGTATCAACGACGGCCCGTTTTTTTCCCACCCCGAACCTCTTTCTGCGCCTTGAGAGCGGACAATCTAATCTCTTTTGATGAGCGGCCGCTATTTTTAATATCTTTTCGAATATTATCTAAGGCTTCCATGGCTTTCCATTCCGCACTAGACATAGATTCACACAAATTCTGAATGCCCTGCCGAATTACTTCAGTCATCGATGTGTTATTTAGAAATGAAAGTTGTTTGAGTATTTCTAGATCAGCACCGCTTAAGTAAATGGTCGTTTTCTTTAGCATATAGACTCCAACAAAGTATTAATACCTAAATAGTGCCATACTGCCATATATATGTCAATCTCAATGCGTTAAAAACTTTAAATTATAAGATAATTTTTATGCAACCGCTTTGAGCAATTTTGTAATATTATTTAATGTGGGATTACCTTCCTCGGAAACCAGATTATATAAAGTCTTTCTCGAAACACCCATTTTCTTAGCTACTCTAGATTTGTTATTTGCCTCCAAAAAAGCCCTTAAAACCTCTTTAAAAGCCTCCGCATCCCCTTCCATTAAAGATTCAACAAGGACCTTTGAAAGTGTCTCTTTTTGTAGCCCAATAAAACTAGAGAGTGGGTTGTGTTCGCGAAGCTTAATAGCCTTTGATTGCGAGGAAGCCCGTATGTATCGCTTCGCAGATCTTACTCGCCTTTTTAATATCCTTCTCCTGGCCATTTTTATTACCGGTTTTTAGTATAACAAGTTCCACTACTCATCCCACGCTAATTCTAGTGTGTATTATATTATACACTACGTCAAGCCCACACTTAAATTTCTGCTTCTTGTTTATCTGACGGGTATGTAGTTTTTTCCGGTTCTCTTCCAAACTGCAGTCGATAGAGCTTGGCGTAGACGCCATTTTTGGCGAGAAGTTGGGCATGAGTTCCCTCTTCTGAAATTGAACCACCTTCCAATACGATAATTCTGTCTGCCTGTTGAATGGTTGAGAGCCGGTGGGCAACTACAAGGGTGGTTCTGCCCGACATGAGTCGGTCGAGCGCTTCCTGAACTACCTTTTCGGATTCGGAATCGAGTGAAGAGGTTGCTTCATCAAGCATCAGAATTGGGGCATCTTTTAGTACAGCCCTTGCAATCGACACCCTCTGCCTCTCTCCACCTGAGAGCCGGATGCCGCGATCACCTACGATGGTTTGGTATTTGTTTGGAAGGGATAAGATGAATTCATGGATGTTTGCCATCCTTGCCGCGTCCTCAATCTCCGCGAAGCTTTTATATCGGTTTCCAAAGGAGATGTTTTTTTCAATCGTGTCGTGGAAGAGGAAGACCTCCTGCGACACGTATGAAATCTGTTCTCGAAGCGACTTCAGGGTTACCAGGCGAACATCAATTCCATCGATTTTGATTGAACCCTTTTCAACATCATAAAAGCGGGGAAGGAGATTGAGGAGTGTTGATTTGCCGGCGCCGCTGCTGCCAACTAATGCAATAGTTTCACCCTTTTTTATTGTAAACGAGATGTTTTCAAGAATCGGCTGGTCATCGTATTTAAACGCGACTTTATCGAACCGGACTTCCCCTTCAATCGGTGGTAAATCAAACGCATTCTTTGATTCTTCTATTGAGGGGGTGAGGTCTAGAATTTCAAAGATCCTGTCGGCAGCGGCCCATGACCGCTGGAGATAAATATTGATCTCATTTAGTGATTTAAGTGGCTGGCGAAGAAGCGCAAGCGCGGCACCAAGCGAGATTAGCTCTCCGGCTGTTTTCGCCAGCAGATAACCCTTCATATAATTGAAAAATAAAACTGTAGCCATAACCGTCAAAAATTCAAGAAGGGGTGTGGACATCCCTTCTAAAAACGCCGACCGGCTCATTGCCCTGAATAGCCTTCCGTTTTCCCGACGGAATATTCTTTTTCTCTCCTTCTCAAGCCTAAATGCCTTTATAATGCGTATCCCAACAAAGGTCTCTGAGAGAATGTTACTAAGTGTGCCAAACTGCTGTTGTGACTTGGCCGCCTGACGGCGGATGCCACGCCCGATTTTATAAATAATCAATCCAACGACCGGCAGAGCCAGCAGACAGGCTACCGTTATAAACCAGTCCACGTAGATCGCGTAACCGAGCAAAAATAAAAATAACAAAGGTTGTTTTATAATCGGCTCAATTCTTGTCAGGCCGTGGTAGAGCATCTGCACATCATTTGTCGCCCGGCTGAGCATCGCACCTGTCTGGTTTTTTGTGTAAAAATCCATCGAAAGGCGGGTGAATTTTTCGTAGAGCTGGTTTCTGACCAGCATCATTATTCTTTCAGCCAGTTGCAGAATATAAAACTTATAGAAAAATGCTGCCAGGCCCCCGATCCCGAATATGAGCAATATACAGATTGATAGTTTAGGTAATATTGTTATATCTTTTCCGATGATGACCTTATCAATAAACGGTGTTCCCAGCCAGATTGCGCCGGGAATTATCGCTGAGGAAATAATCCCGGTTATTAATATAAATAACAGCGTTCTCTTGTGAGGCTTTAGGTAGGAAATTACCCTTTTAGACGGTAATATCTTTTTCAACAATTTCTCCGTTTACTTGAGCCGAGATTGAGATTCCTTCGCCTTCGGCCAGGAATGACGAATCGGCCCTAAATGACAAAGAGGAATAACATTCCGCGAGCTTTCCCTCAACAAATGATTTAAACTCCCTTTCGAATCTCTCCCTTGAAAACCTCCCGGCATTTTTGCTGATAATTTCAGGATTAAAATCATCCCTGACACCCTCAAATCTCTTAACAGCCTCACAAATGGATCCAACAGACTGTTCACTAAAAAATAATCCGGTCTTTCCAGTAATCACGGTTTCTGTAACACCACCCCTTCCATACGCAATTACGGGGGTACCGCACGCCTGGGCCTCAATTGGCACGATTCCAAAGTCCTCATCTGCCGCAAAAATAAAGGCCCTGGCCTTTTGAAGGGTCTCTTTTAAAGAAGAGGTTGGTTGAAACCCAAGGAGTTCTACATTCTTTGTTGCTATTTTTTTTATTTTTTTAAAGTCTGGACCGTCACCTATTACGACCAATCTTTTATCAGGCATTTGTGAGAATGCCTCAACAATAAGATCTATTTTCTTGTAAGAGACCATCCGGGACGCGGTTACATAATAATCTTCCTTATTTGTACATAAGGTAAACTGGGCAACATCAACGGGCGGATAGATTACGGTCGATTTTCTGTTGTAAACCCGCGCAATCCTTTTAGCGATGTAATGTGATATCGCGATAAAGTGATCGACTCTGTTAACTGTAGATAAATCCCAGGTACGCAAATAGTGTAGAACAGACTTGGCGAATTTTCCCTTTAATCCCTTATCTAGTCCCGCGCTCTTTATATATTGATGATAAAGGTCCCACGCATAGCGCATCGGTGTATAACAGTAACATATGTGCAACTGGTTTGAATTGGTTAATACCCCTTTTGCGACCGCGTGCGAGCTTGAAATAATCAGGTCATATTTCGACACATCAAACTGTTCGATTGCTAAGGGGAAAAATGGCAGATAATTTCTATATTTATTTTCTGAAAATGGAAGATTTTGAATAAATGAATTTGTTACTTTTTCTTCTGGTATCCCCAGGTTTAAAACAGACTCTTTTTTATAAAGAAGCGTACACAAATCCCCGGGATAGAGCTTGTAAATGCTTTTCAGGCACTGCTCTGCCCCACCGAGGTCTATAATCCAGTCATGGACAATCAATGTTCCAAGCATTATGTAGTGGAGTAACATAAAGGTTTTTAAGGTAGCAAATCTCGAATATACAAAAGTGAATTAAAAACAATGATACTAGCTAATACAGCCGTAAAAAGAAAAGCCGTCTTTCTTGATCGCGACGGCACAATCATTCATCACATTCCATATCTTTCAAACCCTGATCAGCTAAGACTTCTACCGAACACTGCAGATTCTTTAAAAAAGATCCGTAATGCCGGTTTCCTCGCGATCCTAGTTACAAACCAGAGCGGTATTGCAAGGGGATATTTAACAAAGGAAATGTTGCAATTAATACACGAGAGACTAAATAATCTTTTGAAAGAGGAAAAAACGAGATTGGATGCAATCTTTTATTGTCAGCACCACCCTGATGACAACTGTTATTGCAGAAAACCAAAACCGGGGATGCTTTTAATGGCGGCTGAAGAGTACAATATAGACCTAAAAAAATCTTATATAATCGGCGACGATCCAAAGGATGTTGAGGCTGGAAGTTTGGCGGGTTGTAACACCGTTTTAATATCCAAAGATGCTAATCTGTTGCTACCGGTATCTCCATCTTTTCTGGCAGAGAGGCTATCTTCTGCAACGGAGTGGTTGCTTGCGCATGCCAAATCGTCTCTTCAAGAATTGCAAGAGAGGGAAGGGGTCTCCCCAACTGGTATACGATAAACTCCGGTAATATTTTTCCTAATTCCCTTTTTGCTGCTTCACCGATGATCTCATCATTAGTAATAAGAAGTCTTATTGTGTCAGATGACAGAGGATGTCCATTTTTAATGTTTGGTTTGCATACTCTGCAGACAATACCACCATCCTGTACATAGAAGGTTGCGTTTTTATTCTGATCCCTGACGTTTCTGCAGCGGACACAATGGTTTAGTTCGGGCTTATAGCCGGCTATGGTTAGAATGTCCCATTCAAATCTTCTGATCAATCCCTCCGGATTCTTGTTTGTAGCCAATCCGGAGAGCGTGGATAAAATAATATCGAATAATCTTGAATTTGCATGCTGATCTTGCGTGAAATGAAGCACCAGATCGAGCAGATAGCTTCCGTAAAGCAAAGATTCAAATGCTTGCGCGTTGGCCATAGGTGCATTAATTAAAGAGCCCTCTTCCAGTTCCATTAGCGTCGATCTTTTACCTTTCTTAAGTTCGCAGGAGATATGATTGAATTTTGCCACAAGACCGATGAATCTTCTTCGACTCCGCTTCGCCCCCCTTGCGACAACGCTCGTTTTTCCATGACGCCTGAAATAGAATGTTATGAGCTGGTCATATTCCCTGTATGAATTAATTTTTAGAATTATGCCGTCGTCGGTCATGGTTCTTTCCGGAATTTAGTGGAACCTGACTATCGTCATCCTGAGCCGAAGGCGAAGGATCTCCCACGTCATTCCGAGGGAGTGTAGCGACCGAAGGAATCTCTGCGCAAGAGATTGCTTCGCTACGCTCGCAATGACAGCAGTAAGATTCCACTAAAAAAAACAGAAAGAGCCTCGGTCATTTAACCTCCCAAGGGAAAAACTGCGTACGAATTAGGCTATTTGCCTCCGTCACCAAATGCACTTAATTTATACAACACCCTGGTTAAATTCTACACGTGATTGCTGGGGCCACCAGAGGGAGAGTAATCCACCAACCAGATAACAGGTGAAGATTGTGAGCTGTATCAGTGTACAGAGCTCTGCTCCTATAGATCCTGGGAAGCCGCCATGCTGAAAGAGCGCGACAAACGCTACCTGCCCGACACCTAGACCAAGGGGCATTACGGGCATGGTCAAAACAAAAATTCCAAGTGTGACAAAGAAAAAGAGGATGGTAATCGGAACACTCTTCCCCATCGCAAGAATGAGTGGAAGTGCCATTAGATTCGCAAAAAATTGCAGTACAAGCGACAGCAGGTAACAGCGGAGTATGGTGGTCCTCTTTTTTCTATACTGATGCAATCCATCCAGCAGGGATTTTCCGAAGCCACGTCCAAAAAACCATGGCAAATATTTTTCAAGTATTTTACCGAGACGCTGGCTTAACCCAATGAAGAGAAGAACTGGAAGCCCCAGGGCTCCTGAAATTACGATTGAACCGAGGGATGTTATCAGCGGGTCATGCACTAATTCTGCCGGCCTGAGAATATACGCAACAGCCGAGATGACAAAAAGGGAGGAGAGCCCGATATACCTGTCGACCGCAACGGAGAGCCCGGCAGCATATCTTGCATTAGGACTCGATTTAACGATTAATGCCCCTCGCAAAAGATCTCCTGCCACCACTCCGGGGGTAACCAGTGTTGTCAGGTTCCCCAGAAACATCAAGCGGAGCATCTTAAACCATGGGACATAAACAGATACCCCTTTTAATAATATTTGCCATCTCCATACACCAAGGGCGATTGAAATGAGTGAAAATAGAATACTGAAGAACCAGAGTGGCTGCTTAATCGATGAGGCAATAAGTTTCGGGTTTAAATTCCCGGATCTCCAGAGCCAAAATATCACCCCCAGCCCCAAAGACAATTTTAAGCAAAATATGATGTTTCGCTTCATACCTAGACCTTTAGCAAGAAATTGGGGACGGAGCAAAAGGGACAGAGTAAGTTTTTGGCATGTACTCCAACCATAATTACTTTCCTCCGTCCCTTTTGCTCCGTCCCCGAATTGAGTATATAGACATTATGAATGTCACAATTGTCGGTGCTGGTTATGTTGGTTTAGTAAGCGGTGCTTGTTTAGCCAAATCTGGTCACACTGTCCACACAATTGATATAAATGAAGAAAAGATAGCCCTCCTGAATGATGGGATCTCACCAATATTTGAACCACAGCTTGAAGAGTTAATTAAGGCCAATAAAGAATCGAAAAAACTCTTCTTTTCCACAGACCTATCCACAGCCGTGAAATCAAGTGACATTATCCTCATCTGTGTAAATACCCCACCAGACAGGGAGGGGAAGGCAGATCTAACCTATCTGAAGAGCGCAATTGAAAACCTAAGCCCTCAACTAGACAACACCAAAGTTGTCGTCCTCAAAAGCACGGTTCCTGTGGGAACCGCGAAATGGGTAGAGGTTTTTTTTAGAACCAAATTCAAACTTTAAACGCCAATATTCTCTAATCCCGAATTTTTAAGACAGGGAAGCGCGGTTCATGACTTCTTATTCCCCGACAGGGTTATCCTGGGTGGCAAATCTAAATGGGCCCTCGATCTCGCAGAGGAGCTTCACCACCCGTTTTTGCCAAAAGAGTGTAAGGTAATCAGAACCGATCACACAACAGCGGAGTTGATCAAATATGCCGCTAACGCCTTTCTAGCCGCAAAAATATCTTTCATAAATTATTTCTCACTTCTCGCGGAACAGGTAGGTGCGAACGTTAAAGATATTCAGGCCGGTGTAGCGGCAGATCCAAGGATTGGCCCGCATATGCTTTATCCGGGGATCGGGTTCGGGGGTTCGTGTCTGCCAAAGGACCTCGCCGCCCTTATTCAATGCGCGAAATCCAATGATATAGAATCTGACTTCCTTGAATCAATCGCAAACATTAACAAAAAGGTAAAAATGCGATTTGCCCAAAAGGTGAATGAGGTCTTTAAAGGTGATTTAGAAAATAAAAATATCGCAATCTGGGGGCTTTCTTTTAAACCGAAAACAGATGACATCCGTGAAGCACCTTCAATCGATATAATTAATTTCTTAATTAAGCATAAAGCATCTATAACTACGTTTGATCCACAGGCGTCAAAACATATCGAAGATATTTTTGGAGGCAAAATTAAGTATGCCCCTAACCAGTATGAAGCACTAAATAATGCCGATGCCCTTTTGATTCTTACTGAATGGGAGGAATTTCAATTCCCAAGTTTCACAAAGATTCGAAAACTGATGAAATTACCAAGAATCTTTGATGGCAGAAATATCTACGATGCTGAAAGGGTCAAAAATCTCGGATTTGAGTATTATGCTATTGGACTTGGATCTCAGGGGTAGAATCAGAGCACTTTAAATCGGACTGTGGATTATCGATGTTTTTTGCCATCTATATTAGCTTCAATATTAGTAACTATTCAGCAAACGCGTCATCCCTGCGAAAGCAGGGATCCATTAAAGTGTAAGACGGGCTTGATTCCCGCTTTCGCGGGAATGACAACTGAATAGTTACCCATATTATTTGTATAAGGCGATGACAGATAAGCTCTCGTTCTGAAAAAATGTCTGAACAATGCTTACATTTCTCTTCATTAACTCAGCGATTTCCAGTGTTGAACAATTACCTTTTGTAATCCAAATTATTTTTGGTGGGTGTCCAAAAAGAACAGTTCTTTCCATAAAATCGGCATCTTTAGTAACTATCGCAAGATTGTTTTTTCTTGCATATTCCCATATTCGTTCATCTGATGCTTTTTCAAGTCCGACGGAGTTAACATGGGTTGAACTTGGATAACTTGATTTTAGAAGTTCAAGTAATCTGAAGGATAAATTTTCATCTAAAAGCAGTCTCATTCGTTAACTGCCATCTGCTTCTTTTCGCGATCTGCAGCATAGCTTAGACATGCCACTATATCTTCTTCAGTTAATTCAGGAAAATCTTTTAGAATTTCTTCTTTGGTCATACCTGAAGCTAAATATTCTAAAATGTCATAAACTGTAATGCGTAATCCGCGGACACAAGGTTTTCCACCTCTTTTACCCGGCTCAATTGTAATAATTTTTCTGTAATCTGACATAGTAAATCCCCATTAAGTATTATTTATACATTTATCATGGATAAATGATCCAGAAGCAATTTATCAACCTATAAGCGTCAATGCAAATAAAAGCTATACTTGAAGATCGGTAGCAGAATCAAAACGCTTTAAATCAGCTTTGCGTTTAGAACCTTCATCCTCCATCAAGCGTTTATAAACCCCCATACCAGAGACTGTCTCCCTGTCATCAAAAACAGCCCCACCCTCAAGAATAATCACCCTGTTGGTAAATTTTTGGATTAGTTTTTCATCATGGGAAACCACCAATAAAACCTTGGCCTTGTCGATCAATGAGGTCATTCTCTCGCTTGCCTTTTTAATAAAATCTCTGTCACCACCGGAGAAGACCTCGTCAATAATCAGGATTTCTGGATCAACTTCGGTGGCAATCGCGAACGCTAGCCTAATATACATACCGTTTGAATAATATTTTACCTGTGTGTCGAGGAAATCTCCCACTTCGGAAAACTCTATTATCTTTTTCAACCTCGCATTCATGTCACGACGGGAGAACCCCATGATAGCCCCGTTAAGAAATATATTCTCCTTTCCGGTTAACTCCGGATGAAAACCGGCACCAACCTCGATTAATGGAGCAATGCGCCCTCTGACCTCGATTTTTCCCAGAGATGGTTTGTAAACCCTGGCAATGGTCTTTAAGAGGGTGGTTTTCCCTGCGCCATTTCTTCCAACTATTCCAACCCGCTCCCCCTCTTTTATATCCAACGAAACATCCCTCAGGGCCCAAAACGCCGTATAGTTTGACGCGGGCTTAAATTTCAGCATCCGGATTACCGCGTCCTTCAGGGTAAACCCTTTTTCGTGATAAACGCGAAACTGAAGACCTACATTATTTAGCTTAACCAATGTTTCCATACCGGACTACAATCTATATACAACGTTGTATCTGTTTATCGATAAAAACCCAAAAGCAATTACAAAAGTACCGATTGAAACAATAAACGCTATTAGAATATTTTCCAGACCCGGCAGTGTGTGATAAAAAATGGGTCTGTGGAACAGATCAATAATGTGGTACATCGGATTCAATCGCAGGATAAGAAGATATTTTTGAGGCAGTAAATCCGCGGGATAAATAATCGGGGTGGCATAGAAGAGTAGCATAAGTAATATGCTCGTTAAGTGCGCGAAGTCTCTATAGAAAACACTGAGCACTGAAAAAAACATCGTAATCGCGCTTGCAAAGATTATCAGCGTAAGGATGGAAATCGGCAAAAACAAAAGAGCCATGCTGATCTTTACGTCAAAAAATATCTTACCTAACACAAATAAAACAACCAGCGACAGGATAAAATTCACTAGATTTGAAAAAACCACTGAAAGTGGAAAAATATTCTTTGGCACATATATCCTTCTTAAAAATTGCTCGTTCATTATAAATATTGACTTACCTAATTCAATGGTCTGAGAAAAAAATATCCAGGGGACAAGGCCGCTGAAAAGGTAAACAGCGTAATCCTTCTGAGGAAATTTCATTATATTGGAAAAAACGATTATTAATATCGCCATTGAGAGGAGTGGATTAAGTAGTGTCCAGAGAAAACCCAGAGTGGAGCGTCTATAGCGAATCTTTAGCTGCTGGGAGATAAGGTTCCAGAGAACCCCACGATAAACCCAGAGATCTTTAAATTCTTCGAGCATTTAAAATGCCTCTATCGATCTGCCGATATATGTCACCTCATCGTCTGTCAGCTCCGGGAAAATTGGCAGGGCGAGGGCTCTGTTGCAGGTTGCGTCTGATTCTGGGCAGCGATCCCCGGAATCCGGAAAACATGGCTGTAGATGAACTGAAAGTGGATAAAAAATATTAGTTGAAATGCCCCGGTTCTGAAAATGCTCCCTCAATTGCTCCCTTAGCGGCGTCTGAATAACAAACTGGTGATAGACATGGTAGCGTGGAGAGACTTCAAGCGGAGAATCAATCTCAATCCCCTTTTTTGAAATAAAATCAATATAGTGTCCCGCGATTCTTCTTCGTCTCTCATTCCACTGATTTAAATAATCGAGTTTAACATTAAGAACGGCTGCCTGTATCGCATCAAGCCTGCTGTTGGTCCCTATGGCCTGATGAATATATCGTTTGTTTTCGTGTTCACCATGATTTCTTAGTGACTTTAATTTTGCATATATGGTCGCGTCATTTGTTAATACCATGCCACCATCTCCAGCACCACCGAGATTTTTCGTCGGGTAAAAGCTTATCGCGGTCATCAACCCCAGTGAACCGATGTGCAGATCACGAAATTTCGCGCCGATTGCCTGCGCTGCATCCTCTATGATTGGAATACTGTATTTAGCATTTAGTTTTTTAAATCCATCAACATCTACCATCTGGCCGAACAGATGCACCGGGATTATCGCTTTGGTATTATTATTTATCAAAGGCTCAACAGTTTCAGGAGAGATGTTAAATGTAGTTCTCTCGATATCTGAGAACCGGGGGGTTGCTCCCACCCAGGAAACAGCCTCAGCTGAAGCAAAGAATGTATACGCGGGAACTATAACCTCGTCACCGGGCCCTATACCCAGGGCCTTTAATGCCAGGATCAGGGCATCCGTTCCGGTTCCGCAACCCACCGCAAATCTTGATCCTGTAAAATCGGCAATCCTGGTTTCAATACGCTGCACCTCCTCACCCCCTACAAACTGTTGAGAGGAAAAACGTTTCAGCACAGCAGCGTCAATCCTGGATTTTATCCCTTCATACTGCCTTGTAAGATCAAAAAATGGTATTTTCATCTCTCGTTAGGTACCACAGTAAAAATAAACGTGCTAGGTTTGACCCCGCTAATGGTGTTAAGTTAGCTTTTCAAAAACAACCTTCACATTGGTGAACGTTTAAATGTTTAACCAACCTGTAAAAGAAAAGATATATTTAGTAGCAATTCTGGATTCAACCCTGCTGGTAATCTCCTTCCTCTCCGCGTTTTTAATAAGAGGATATCTGCTTATAAACTATATCCCGACCCCCTATGGGGTAGATCTTGTATATCATATTTGGCTTCTTATATTCGCTATCCCCCTTTTCTGGGTTGTTGGAAACCAGGCCGGACTTTATCAAATCTATTCACCACGCACAGTGTATGGAATCCTTTGGCGCACATTCAGAACGGTTGCAACCCTTGGATTAATCCTGGGTTCATTGATCTTCCTTCTAAAGGCAAAAGAGGTCTCAAGGCTCCTCTTTTTCCTATTTTGTATTGTCTCATTCATATTCATTTCACTCGCAAGAATCGCCCTAAAAACCTTTTTGGAATACAAGATCAGACAAAAACACTTTCTAAAAAGGGTTTTAATTGTCGGAACAAACCCCGGAGCCATTGCTCTTCGCAAAATAATAGAATCACATCCGCAGGAGGGTCTAAACGTCATTGGTCATCTTTCCGGCCCGGGTGAACCCTTAAAGAGCGAGAATGAAGAGTGGATCCTTGGAAATCTCTCAGACCTTAAAACCCTGCTTGAAAAAGAGGTTGTTGATGAGGTCTTCTTCGCAATTTCAATGGACAAACTCATGATCTGCGATACCGAAATCGCGTGGTGTGAGGAGATAGGGATAACCGTGCATCTAAAACTCGATTTCCAGAAAAGCAGGATCGCAAGAAGCTACGCGACAGAGCTGGGGGGAGAACCCCTTCTGACACTCTCTCCCACCCCGCGAAACGCCATAGACCTGTTGGTAAAGAGAACCATAGATTTGTCCGCCTCTTCCGCAAGTCTGATAATGTTATTTCCACTATTCCTGCTTGTAGGGTCGGCAATCAAACTAACATCCCCGGGTCCCTTGTTTTTCAGACAGGAAAGAATCGGCCTTAATGGAAGAACATTCTGGCTCTACAAATTTAGATCAATGGTTCAGGATGCTGAGGCAAAAAAGAAGGATCTACGCCACCTGAATGAGGTTTCAGGCCCCGTGTTTAAAATAAAAAATGACCCGAGAGTAACAACGGTTGGGAAATATTTAAGAAAACTCAGCATCGATGAACTTCCACAGCTATGGAATGTATTCAGAGGGGATATGAGCCTTGTTGGGCCAAGACCACCACTACCGGATGAGGTCAATCAATATCAACGATGGCAGCGAAGACGCCTCTCAATGAAACCCGGCATTACATGCCTGTGGCAGATAAAGGGGAGAAACAAGATCGGATTTGATGACTGGATGCGCTACGACCTGCAATACATCGACAACTGGTCACTTACCCTCGACCTGAAGATTCTTCTTAAGACCATCCCCGCCGTATTTTCATCAAGAGGGGCATATTAAAAAAAAGAGGTCAGGTCCCTTTTTTCAGTCGTCGGGCAATGCATCGTCATTAATAAGGATTTCTTCTGTAACTGTACCATCTAGCGAGTCTGTACCGGGGATTCTTCCATCCGTGAAATAAGACCAGATTCCGTATTCAGTTTTCACAGCATAAATATCTAAAATGACGTATTCATAATTTATACCTATAGTATCGTTATTCTTATCTACGAATTCCTCATATTGAAGAAAAGCAGCATAAATACAAATGTCTTCTCTCTCTTTTATTATTTCATTCCATTCTTCAAGTTGCGAAGCACACCCATACCTCATTTCTTGGTTGTTCAAGCTAAAATCAAAGGTTACCCCATGTTCATAAATAGTAATTGATGCATCTTGCTTTAGAGGTGCGTCATCAAACCCGCCATGCCCTGTTGCCCAATCTAGGCAACGTAGCTCAATAGTTGGTTCTTTAAAGCAGTACCAATAACTTTTGTACTCCTGGTATGGATCAAGAATAATAACCCCGGGTTCTGTATCCTCTTCCTCAAAACGATAATCCTCTTCAGTAAGAATATTTAAAAAATCTAACACTGATAAATTGGATACTTTTGGAATAAGAATAAAAGAAATTATTACAAAATAGGCAACAATGTGTTTCGTTTTAATAAACTCTTTCATTTGCGCTATGAACATTCATTTTTCAATTTATCATAATAACTTTTAAATTTTTCAAAATTCTTAATACCCACTTTGGGGGCTTTTAACAACAAACGCAGATAAGACTTATATTCAGCAACGGCCTCTTCCCACGTCGCAACTCTTTTTAATCTCGCAGATGCAGTTTCCTTTTTTCTAAATAACCATCTGATGCCCGCACAAATATTAGCGTTTGGATTATACATGTCTTTTTGATCTAAATCTATCAGATGATTTTTAATCTCCCCCTTTTCATCTTTCAATATCTTCAGTGTTTCATCTGTTACCTGCATTAAGCCACGAGCCATATTACCTTTACCAGCCGGATTTTTACTATCCTTATTAAAGCTAGATTCTGATGCTATAAGTGCTTTTACGAGATCTGGGTCAAGAGGTTCATTCGGTTTTAATACTTCATTCCAGTATTTAGTCCACCCCCGGATTAATTTGTCATAAGAATTTCCATTATATGTTTTTGTTTTGTTAAATCCCAAATCGCATGGAAAGGGTTTTCCTCTGAGATTGTCAAAATACTCATTGGCAATTTTATCAAGTTCATCCTTGTAAATTTCGTCTTTTTTAGATCTATTATGACGACAGTGCCCTTCAACGTCTGTATATCCAGTTGGATTCTTTTTTGTGACCTTAACTCTTCTTGGATGGCTACGTACCCAATGTTGACCTAGTGAGCAAGCTCTCCACTTATGCTTTCTTTTTGATGATACAATCGGTATTTTTTCCAAATCTTTTCTGGCAGTCTTTATCTTTGGAGACATATTACTTTTCGTCCCATATTCATCTTGCTATGAGTATATTATTTATGTGCTCTTCAATAGCATATAATCTTTTCCCTGTAATCAAGAATCTGTTCGAAAAGCATAAAGGATCATTCCAGCCGTATTTTCATCAAGAGGGGCGTATTAGCGAAAAAAGGAGGTAGGTCCCTTTTTTCAGTCGTCGGGCAATGCATCGTCACTTATAAGAACTTCATCTGTAGAGGAAATTCATCCGTAACTTTCAAATAATGTAATTCATTCAGCTGTATCCTAGTTTTCCTGGGATACGGATGAATTTCCCTGTCGGACACATTATTTACATTTTTTGTCTTTCAAGAACGTATTGCATTTCTTCCATTATCCCGAGCTTATTGGCTTTCTTGATCAGATAAGATTCATTCAGTTTGTCTTGCCTGACTAAAATTGACAAGGCATCTTCGAAATCCCTGGGGCGCCCGGCTTTTAATTTCATTAAAATCAAATTTTCTGTCGTGGGAAGTTTAAATTCAACACCGAAAATATCTTGTTCCACGCTATTATGTATAACTTCTTCCTGAAAAGTATCTCTAGGTTCCAGCAAGTCCAGAATGATTTTATTTTCATCCATTACTCTGGTTTGAAATTGGCGAATCATGGGATTGTGCAACTCCCATGCCGTATCTGTTTTGAATCCAAATTTTGTTAATTCAGAGAGCAAATTCCTTTTATCTTCCGGAGTTAACAAAATTAAAATATCCAAATCTCTCGTGGCTCTCGGTTCTCCCCAAACAGCAACTGCCAGCGCGCCCACAATACAGTAGGGGAGCCTAAGCCGTGAGAGGATTTTGCCAATTATTATAAGTGTGTTTTTTATCTGATTTTGCAACATGACACTTTTTATAAAAATAGTGGTAAAATGCAAACAATTCAAAAAAAACGCGAACGGATTCTTCCACGGTAAGAGTTTTAAGTCCGTGTGATGACGGAGATGGTTGAAGCTTGCGGAGCCAAATAGGCAAACTCATAGCAGACATAAAAACACTTAAATCTAGTAAAATCAAATACAAAGACTACGCCTATCCGACTGCGTCATCCCCAGCTTGCGAAGCAAGCGTAGGGGATTCCTCCACCTCCAAATCGGTATGGGTCCATACCGGAAAAACAGAAAGAAAAATTACCCGGATTATCATTCCTGTGGCACGTTTTTTCCACGGGAATGTACATGCATCTTTATCACTTGTTACCATCATCTTTTGGCTTGTTTTTCTCTAGCCAGTCTCTGACTGCTGGCGCGAAGGTATGTTTAAAGTGGTCAATTCGTTCCGACAAAGCGGGTCTTGTTGAAATCTTATCTAGAATCCTAGTTCCTTCATTGAACTGTGCCAAGACCTCTACCATAAAATCATAATTAGATTTCACAGCACTATAGTGCTGTGACGGGGTGCCAAGGTTTGGATTAAATGAACCACCTCCACCATTATCTTTCGAAGCAGCTTCGAAGTTTTGTTGGCTCGCAATAATACTCGTTTCCAAATCTTTCAATATTCCTAGTGTATTTTCCGCAATTGGGAGCAACTCGCTATCTTCTAATATGGTTGGTGTAAAAAGGTCTCGATGTCTAGAGCCCAAATAGGTGCGTAAAAGTTTAAGATTGGTTTCGAGTAGTTCGCGTGGGTCAGTAGAGTTACCATCCTCTTGAGTATCTGGTGGAAAATCGGCATCTTTTTCCAACGTGGCAAAGAGAGCGTATATTTGGAAGTATTGATGGAAATGAAGTGACTTGATGTCGTCAAGTTTTTCCTTTGAATATTGAATCAATTGAAACGATCTGGCTAAAAGCTCATGATTTTTGGCAAGAGTCTTTAAGGTTGTGCTAACAATACATTCATCAAAATTCGTTATAAACGATCTTAAGTCTTGCTCTATTTTCCCTGAGCTATCGGAGACCAATACTGCATTAATTCGTTCGTCCTCTCTCATTGGCCAGAAAAGCGCCAAACTAAAAGCCACCCTAGTTCTAAGATCATCTTGTTGTTCTTTGGCCCATAAAATAAATGACTCAAGTGAAGTTTCTGGAACTTTTTCCCACGAAAGATTAACTGGCGCTATGCCAGCACCATCAAGGTATTGAAAGATTATCTTCCCATCTATAAATTCACCTCCGCACGAATTAAATGGACGATATACCAGATCATTATCAATATTTGCGTCATCAGATAATTTTAGAAGTCTATATCCTTTTTTCTTTTTATTTTTTTCAAGGAGAGTACTAACACAATTATTGATTATATCTTTGTGGTCCGAAACAAATTCCAATACATACTTTGGTGTATGTAGTCTAATTCCTATTTCGCGCGTCAAAATTCCAAGGCGGGTGCTTTTCATCAGCGGTGATGTAAACATGAGTAAAGTTGCCGGCACTTTTGGTTCTACTGCTAAAATTTGTTGCCTAATTTGTTCGGAATGGAGCTGCTCTTCTAAAATAAGCGAATTAGTTTTCGCCTCTTTTTCTGCAACTTCTATAATTTTTTTATTTAATTCAACAAAATTAAATCTATCTTTCCAAGCCAGTTCTTGCTGCGACTCTTCTCTGCTTTGAGATGAGTCCATCTCCTGAATATGTAAATCAGAGTAGAGCAGCTGAGTTATAGCCTTTACTCTCTCTATTTCGATTCCTATTTGCTCTGTAAGTGCTTTTTGAAATGCTTCCACTGCCCGTTCTAGCCTGGTGTTATCGGCTAAAACCGCACATGGAGCTACCAGAACAAGAAGAAAAAGAAGTGTGATAAAGCGAAGCTTCATTTATGCCCGGCTTATATCGGAGAAATTATATTGTAGCAAATGCAGGTCATATTATTGCACCTGTTTGCCCTATTTCCTCTACGTTGTCTAATTTTTGAGCAAACCCCACCCATGAAGCTTTCATTAACCCTCTACCTG
>MGRR01000130.1:1333-3020 GCA_001798265.1 Deltaproteobacteria bacterium RIFCSPHIGHO2_12_FULL_43_9 | reverse complement strand
AGGGACCTGACCCCTTTCTTTCAGATTGCTGTAACACTTTTTAATATGCCCATTTACAAAGCACCGGGAAACCGGTACAAGCACCCAACGTGGTGGATTTTTTTAGGAGGTAAAAAAATGGAAAACTTATTACTATTTTTAATTATTTCGCTGTTTTCTGTTTCCGCTTTTGCGGAAAAGGTGCGCACACCGCTTTATTCTTGCACACTGAATAGATCCGTTGAATTGTATATTGTCGCGGAATCCGATGATCCGGTAAACCCACCTCTAGGAGCAGATATCGTCCTGCAAGCCAAATTTTGGAACGAACCGGAGGTTGATGACGTCATTACCCTCAAAACTCCAGAGACCATTGAATATGGGAAAACATTTGTGATGCTTTCAGACCGGGGCAAGAGTGGATACGCGCTCATCCGTATTCAGGAGATGGAAATAGTAGAGGATGGCACACCTGGCAAAACGCCCCACACAATCTACAAGGGTCATCTGGATATCAATCTCTTTCTCACTGATGGTATAAACACCGACGGTCTACTAGAGCCTTCTTGCGAAAAACTTTCTAAGTAAGGGATCCTCTTTAAATATATTCAACAGGCGGCGCTCAATGAGCGCCGCTTTTTTATGCTAGACTTTGGAAAAAGGACCTGACCACTTTTTCAAAATAATTAATTAATTTTTAAGTTCCAGAAAAAGTGGAAGTGGCTCATTGCCGTGATCTTCTAGAATATTTCCATTATGTGTCATTTTAACCGCGCTTCTGTCGGAGATGTATATCTTGATCTCTTTTTCTCCCCTTAATTTAACCTCTTTATTTGAAACCAGATGCTGGGAATATGTCGGGTGATTATCAACCTGGATTTTTAGCCAGACCGGTTTGATGGTTTGAACTGTTAACTGTTGTGGAACGATGCTTGCCATTGCTGCGGCCGGGTTTGCTTCGACTTTTGGCTCTTCCAATACCGCTTCAATTGTAGTTGGCGACACCTCTTCTAATGGAGCCGTCGCTATGGAATCCACCTTAGGAGGTGCCTCGGTTTTATGTCCGAGAGTGGCTGTCAAAATAATAATCACAATTGATACTAAACCGAAGGAAAACCAGTAAAGTTTTTTTGAGAACGATTTTGGTAAACGTCTTTTATAGTCACTTATACTTTTTGGAGCCAAAAAGGTGCGTTTCTTCTCTTTGAGTTGAAACATCTCATCAAAACGGCTCATTACCTCTTTGTTGTCCAACCCTATGTAATTCGCATAGGCCTTCAGATATCCTTTTACAAAAATAGGATTTGGAAGTTGATCGTAATTGTCATCCTCAAGATGTGCCAGCAGTTTTATGTTAATTTTGGAGACAGCAGAGATATCATCAAGAGAAATGTTTCTCTTTTCCCTCTCCCTCTTGAGAAATGCCCCTAACCTCTCTTTTTCTGATTCCTGTACCATTCTACAAACCGCCCTATTCCGATATTTATATCGGTTTTTGGTTCAAAATCTAATTCTTGCCTTGCCTTTCTTATATCCGCGAATGTTTGATCCACATCTCCGGGTTGTTTTGGCAGGTAATTGATCTTTGCCTTCTTCCCAAGAGCAAGCTCTATAATCTGAACCAGATTACCCAATGAAACGACCTTTGAATTACCGAGGTTGTATATATCAAAACCATCAGTTACCCTATTTATAGCACCTAAACAAC
>MGRR01000130.1:0-1298 GCA_001798265.1 Deltaproteobacteria bacterium RIFCSPHIGHO2_12_FULL_43_9 | reverse complement strand
TGGGTCGTCTTCAGAAAATGGCACCTTTTGATTATTGCCATAGACCGAGGAGGAGGAGGCAAAGATTATTTTTGAGACATTCTGTTTAACCGCCGCCTCAAACAGGGTGGTTGTGCCAACCAGGTTCACGTCCCAGTACTGTGCCGGGTATTTGATACTGGGCCTCACACCTGCCAGCGCAGCAAGGTGAATTAATATGGTCGGTTTTACTGTACCAAAGATATCAACAACCAATTTATTATTTCTGATATCCCCTTCAATTAGATTGAAATATTTCGATTTTTTAGCATATTCTATATTCTGGTGTTTAAGACTAGCCTCGTAGAGGAGAGTATCGAAATTATCCAAAACCGTTACTTCCCCTAAACCTTTATCCAGAATCGAGTTAACAAGATGAGAACCAATAAAGCCAGCACCACCAGTTATAAGAAACTTCATAATGTTGTGCAGTATAGAATCGCTATTTTTATCTCGTCAATATTGCTTCTAATTTCACCTACTGTTTCCGCCTGGAATCACCACAGTACCCTGACAAAATTATCATTAAAAAATCACCCCTTTATCAAATACTACCCCGGTTTCAATGTAACGGAGCTCAATGATGTACTAAAAAAGATAGGTGGACCCGATTACACAAGAGAAAAGTGGCTCAAGGAGCTAAACCTTAATCCAAACACGCCGTTTGACTTTGTTTCACATTATGAATTTGGAAAAACAGCCAAGTTTAAAAAACCCGGGGAAACTACAACAGCTATGGAGGTTTTAATCAACTATAGTGATGAACCTGACTGGGGAATGGATCAGGATTTATACTTTTCAAAGGATCAAAAATATCTTGGTGGGTATAAAGGCCCCACATCCCAAGCCTGGAGGCATATGTATTTGCCGCGGTGGAATCCCCTTCATCCGTATATTACATTGCATTATCCATTAAAGACGTTGGGGGTTGCTCCCGATCGCGCCAGGGTTATGGCAGACTGGTCAAAATTGGCTTTCGAAGCAAAAGATCCTTACTGGGGATTTAGATTTCTTGCCTGGTCTCTGCACTACGTACAAGATATGGGGCAACCGTTTCATAGCTCTCTGTTTCCCACATTAAAATTTTTGGACTACAAAGCCCTTTTTGACAAAGGCTTTGCGGAATCGGTGAAGAACACTACGCAGAGACTCGCAAATTACCACTATACTTATGAATTTTATATAGACCATCAGATACAAAATGATCTCTCCCCCTCGTCAATGGGGCTTAATTTTAGACAATCCCTGATAGAAAACTCGGAAACGGAAAATAGCGTAAG
>MGRR01000129.1 GCA_001798265.1 Deltaproteobacteria bacterium RIFCSPHIGHO2_12_FULL_43_9 | reverse complement strand
CTGGGCCGAAGGCGAAGGATCTCCCGCTAAATTGTGAAGAGATCCTTCGCCTTCGGCTCAGGATGACGAATGGTCACCCCAGGATGACGACAGCAAGGTTCCACTAAATTCGGGAAAGACCCAACCTGAGTGACGTAAACTGCGTTCCCTTTTTGTCACTTTTTATGTTCAGATTCTGAACATTTTCTTTAATTCCTTAAAATCACTTGGAAAATTTATGGCATGGGCGGGTCCTCTAATTGCTCCTGTAATTCTCGTTGCACGTTGATTGGTTCCTTAATTTAGCCCATTTTGCCGGGATCGGCGGACTGCCAAGAGAGAGGTCTCTAAAATGCTTCAATCTAGCCTTTGTCCTTTCAAAAAGAGTCCTAGCCCCCTCGAAATTCCGTACTACAGCAAATCACAGATCCCTCTCATGGAAGATCCCGGCAAGATGGCTGTTTAAGGAATTGTCAAATGAATTGAACGTAAAGCCTGACTTAACTGGCTGAAATCATAAGGGCTTTATTCATTAGGGTAGATATAGTGAAAAAGAGTGAACAGTGTAACGAAGTGAAACAAGCCTGATTTGGCCTAGTTAATGCTGGCACGGCGGTTGCTCAATACGTGAGTAGAGATAGGAATCTTGCGCATGTATTTGGATTTTAGGTTGGTTAAAGAATGAGGGAGAAGAGAAAGATGAAAACAAAGTTTAGTAAATTTTTGATTCTGTTCTTCATATCATCACTGGCAATTGTAAGCTGCGGTGATGATAAAGAGAGAACAATTGTGAATCCTAATACCCCGGGTTATGGAACGGATAATGTATTTAGAGGATTACCACAGCAAGGCATAACTGTAGGCCTGCCTGCTGGTGCGAGGCTCAGAAAGGATGATGGGACATCATATTCAGCATCATTTTCAATGACGATTGCCCCCAACAGCCAGTTTGTTATGGCAAATGGTGTTAAATACGTTCCTTCCTATTGGACATATCCGACACATCCAGGACCACTCGATTTCTATGCTGTTTCTGAAAACGAATATAGGCAAGCGGATCTCCAGCCATATGAAGGTGTCTTGTTTCCATGGGCGCGTGCAAGATACGTATTGGAAGGTCACGGAAGCGTAACTGAGTTTTCAGGAAGATATTTGTTCCAGGGAGAGATTATTCTATATCATATGCAGGCACCAACAGATTTTAATTTTACCACTGGATCATTTGGTTTAAGAATAAGCTTTGGCGGTGTTGAGCCACCTCAGCGAATTGGAACAATCAGGTAAGTGATGTTATAAGAGTTGATATTTTAAAGCCCCTTGAATTCCCAAGGGGCTTTTTTACAGAGATATAGACGATATGAAAGAGAGAAATATTACATTGCTGGTTTTGTTTTTCTGCCTTCAGGGATGTGGGGACGGTCTATTCAAATTAGCAGGGTCGGGTGGGGGTAGCGCCGCTGCGATGCGGGGGATTCACTATAATCAGAGTTATATTGGCTCTATGTCTGTAGTGGATGCCTCGAGTTGGAATGATTGGCACTCGCAGACGATGTTTTTTGAGCATTTTGGTGGGTTTGATAATCAGTCAAAAAGGGAGATTAATGAGGAAAATTTTGATGGAAAAATAAAGATTTTAAATTCAAAGGATGATTATAAGGTGCAGATTGTTTTCAAAACTGAAGGGAAAAACTCAAACGAGATATCTGCAATATTTAAAAGAGGTCTTCAAGAGGGGAATCTCATTGCATATAACGGTAGTATATTTTCAAAAGATGTCATTATAAAGCGCCCAAACATAAAGACGTTATCAACTGCTGACCTGAAGACATCCAAGGATTGGAAAATATTTGTATCCCAGGATGGAAATGAAATTGAGGGTTATCGGTCAGGTTCCCTGAACTCACCAGATGATGAAAAGAGTGTTGTAAGGTTTAGGGTGTATCTGGATAAGTACAAGATTGCTCCTCTCCCCCAGACAGATGATCGGGCGTCTGGTCAAACAGTCGATGACAGTGCTGCGGATGAAAAGGAAGATGATGGGGACGAGGGTGGTAGTGAAGAGGAACAAGAGGAAGAATAGGCATAGAATTCAACTACTTATCTGTACAATCTATTGCACAAGAACTAGTCAACTGAAAAGCCAAGAAAAACTAATATAACTAACTGAAATCATTACATATATAGTTAAATACCCACCTTTTGGCTAAATCGTTATACATCACATAGTGTGGGCCTCTTTTTACTTCGTTAAAACCCATTGAAATCATTGCATATTTTTTAAGGCAAGGTGGCACGACGGTTGCTCTTATATCCAATGTGTACAAAGTGCGTTTGCACTGCAGTTCGTTATTAGTTGGTTTTTACTCTCATTGTATCTGAAAGGAATGAGGAGATAAAAATGAAGTTCAATAAGCTAATGGCATATACGTTGGCACTCCTCCTGGTCGCAGGCACATTCGGTCTGGTTGGTTGCGGTGATGATGATGAAAAGGTTGATACTATAGTTACACCTAATGGCATTGATCCAAATAATCCGATCTATACCATCCCAGGAAACATCGCTATCCGGCTGGAAGGTGCTCAAAATATACGTGCCACATTTATAGTAAATAATGGTCGCGTTGTTGGCGGGACCTGGGCTCCTACCGCTGATGCCTCTGAGGGTGGTATCTTTTGCAACCAAACCCTTAGGAGCGTTCAGCAGATAGGTCAGCAGTTCCAGGGCGCCTGCGGATTCGCGTATGGTCTGGCCGGAAGTTATGTTCAGGTTCAGGCTCCATATGAAGAGGTACGAAGTGGCCTCGGAACTACAACCAGCATTAAGTATGTTGAGCTCTTTGGGAGGTTGGAAGATGGTAATGGAAGGATCGTGAGGACTACTGATGGATATGTAGCCAGATTTAATGTTACCAAAACAAAATTTGATCTTGCATTGCCGCTTCTTAATGAGATCAAGATCAATATCAATGAGGAAGGTATCGATCACTTCTTCCGCTTCGAAATCTACCCATACGAGTAGGCACTGCGGGTAGGATTTTTTAGATGGATTTTTGGCCGGAACGTTTCTTGCGCTGTACGTTCTTAAATCTAATAACCTGGAAGTGGTAATGATGCAGTTGGGTAAAATCATAGGTATGCTTCTGATTGTACCGTTAGTTATGGCTCTGTTCATTGCTTGCGGCGAGGAAGAAAATAGTAGCCCCGTTCCCAAAAGGCGTGGTCCCGGTGGCCTGCCCGGCAGCCCGCAGGCATATTCAATAACACTGATGGAAGCAGATAATGGATGGAAGATTCATAATCTCTCCATATCCCCCAATGGAGAGGCCAGCGCGCAGGTTGAGGACGGGTTTGGATATTCATCGGAATATAGAGGCCAAGGTTTCGTTGGTGGAGATGCGGCCAGCGTGAAGCTGGTTAAGAGGGTTAGCGGGTATGAAGAATATCTCCCCCCCGCTGGAATAATGTTGGATTTGAGTGGCACGATAAGACCCGAATGTTTTAATGCCACAGGTTTTTTAAGTTCTTACGAAGATAATTCGGTTTTTTTGAATCTTAAATGGGAAGATTTACCTGATGTAGCAATACGTTGGGGTGATCTCCGTTTTACTGATCGTGTTGAATTGAGGTTTCAGCCATGTTGATTGATTTAGCTAGACTGTTCAAAAATAGGCGAGTTCTAGGAAGAACTTCGGGGACAGACATCATTGTGAACGATTCCGTTCACAATGATGTCTGTCCCCGAGTAAAGCTCTGGCTGTCGAGGTGCCAACCCTCATTCTGAGAGAGAGGAAGACCACGAACTGGTCTGACACTAGAGCCCAGGCGAGACAGCCCCTGGGCTCTTTCTTTTCTGGACTGCGTAAAAACGGCAATTTTGTCGTCGCGTCGTCAAAAATCCTCATGTACTTCCGTGTACACTCCGGTTTTTTCAGCCGCCGCTTCTAAAACTTGCCGTTTTTATGCAGTCCAGGTCAAAACTGTGCCGTCATTCCGAAGGAAGTCGGGATTTCTTGCATGTCATTCCGGCGAAAGCCGGAATCTCAGATCCCGACTTCCGTCGGGATGACAACTTATGTATCCTATCTATATGCATGAACATCTCGACTTCTACCTCAATTATCTGACCGTTGAAAAAGGGCTCTCAAAAAACACACTTGAGGCGTATGCCCACGATCTAAGAACGTTTATTGAATATTTAGAGGAACAAACAAAGGTGCGGCATTTTGGAAAGGTGGAAAGGAGCCATGTTCTCGACTACCTCGTCCATCTTCATGAAGAGGGGCTTTCTGGTAAATCGGTTGCAAGAAGACTTGTTTCACTGAGAAATCTATACAAGTTCCTGTTACTGGAGCGACAGCTAAAAAGAAACCCAACATTAAATATAGAGAGCCCAAAGACATGGAGAACCCTGCCAGATGTCTTGTCTATACCGGAGGTTAACCGTTTACTCGAAGTCCCCGATAAAAATTCACCCCTTGGTGGCAGGGACAGGGCAATGTTGGAACTCCTCTATGGTTCCGGTTTAAGGGTTTCAGAGTTGATCACGTTAAAACTGCAGGATGTAAATCTGACCGTTGGCTATGTTAAACCACAGGGAAAAGGAGGGAAGGAGAGGTTAGTACCTTTTGGGGAGAGTGCGCAGACCAGGATAAAGGATTATCTTGATTGTTGGCGGGATAAGCTCGACAAAAAAGGGAACCGACACACACTCTTTTTAACCAGGGCTGGAGAAGAGATGACAAGACAGATGTTCTGGAAGCTTTTGAAAAATTACTCCCTTAAAGCAGGCATTTCTAAGGTTGTTTCACCACACACACTCCGACATTCATTCGCTACACATCTATTGGAAAGAGGAGCCGATCTAAGATCGGTGCAATTAATGTTAGGGCACGCAGATATTTCCACCACCCAGATATATACACACATTAATAAAGAGCATATCCGCTCAGTATATGAGCGATTCCATCCAAGAGCATAGGTGACGTAGCAAAAGGATTAAGCAATTGGTGACGGAGGCAAATCATCTATTTTTTAAGCATCTTCTACCCCTCTTATTCTGGTATGAATGTTTGTTAATTGTTACAGTAAAGGACTATGGAAGAAAAAACTAAAATCACAAGGGTGGTCTCTTTAATACGGGCAACCGGAAGGCTTCATATTGGTCACTATGAGGGTGTTATTAAAAACTGGGTGGAGCTTCAGGGTAAATATCCATCATTTTTTGGTGTTGCGGATTGGCACGCCCTGACATCGAGATATGAAGAATCCAAGGGGATTGCGCAGGATACGCGTGAAATAATAGTAGATCTCCTTGCTTGTGGTCTGGACCCGAAAAAGTCGACCATTTTTATACAGTCTCAGATAAAAGAACATGCTGAGTTATATCTATTGTTATCCATGATTACCCCTTTGGGGTGGCTGGAGAGAAACCCGACCTACAAGGAACAACTGAGGGAATTGGAGGAGAGGGGATTACAAACCTACGGCCTCATAGGCTATCCGGTGTTACAGGCCGCTGATGTTCTTGCCTACAAAGGGGATGGGGTTCCGATTGGGCAGGATCAGCTTCCACACCTGGAGCTCACAAGGGAAATTACTAGAAGGTTCAATAAGTTATATGGGAATCTATTTAAAGAACCGACCCCCATTTTTACTGCGTCGCCAAAGGTTCCAGGAACAGATGGCAGAAAGATGAGCAAGAGTTATGGGAATGCGATCTACCTGTCTGACAGTGCCGGGGAGGTTGAGAAAAAGGTGCGTCCGATGAAAACAGATATTGCCAGAATAACCAGGAAGGACCCTGGAAATCCTGAGGTTTGTCCGGTATTTGATCTGCATAAAATTTATACCCCGGATGAACCAAGGGAATGGTGCGCCGCGGGATGCAGAACCGCGGGGATTGGATGTATCGACTGTAAAATGGTACTGTTGGACCATCTTCAACCTTTCCTTGAGCCTATAAGAGAGAAGCGCAAAGAAATCCTCAAGACCCCCAAAAAGGTAGATGCTATAATTCATCAAGGTAATGAAAAGGCAGCGGAGGTTGCGGCAAAAACGTTAACCGAAGTCCGAAGCGCGATCGGGGTCTGAATTTGGATATAAAACTTCAAAAATTCGAGGGTCCACTTGACCTGCTTCTCCATCTTATACGTGAGCATAAGATGGATATATACGATATCCCGATTGCTGAGATTACAAGGCAGTATATAGCCTATCTGGACCAGATGGAGGAGATGAATCTCGATATAGCAGGCGAATTTCTATTAATGGCATCCACCCTAACCTACATAAAATCAAGGTTGCTTCTTCCCCAGGAATCCACATGTGATCTGTTTGATGAAGAGGGTGTCGATCCCAGGGCAGAGCTTGTTCGAAGGCTGTTAGAATATCAGAGGTTCAAGGAGGTGGCCGATAATTTAAAGTTAAAGCCGCTTCTGGGAAAGGATGTTTTTCGTTCAAATGTCAGGGCTGACGTGGGTGAATTTGATGGTGACATCACGGAGGGGCTTGTTGAACTGAATGTTGTAGATCTGGCGCTTGCCCTGAATAAGATACTGGAAACGAAAAAGGATGAGGTAGTGGAGTTTCACCGCGATCAGGTATCCATTCTTGATGCTATACACGGGTTGGTGGACAAGTTTTCCAGAGCTGACGATTTGGTTGAGGTCTTTAGCGCCTCAATGAGTAAAAATGAATTGATAGCTACATTTCTGGCTCTCCTGGAACTTATAAGATTAAAGCTGATCCGATGTTTTCAAAATAAACTCTATGGAACCATATATGCGAAAAAAACAGGGGATTTGGGCGATCTAAATAAATTACACATTGAGCAGTTTGAACAAACATCTAATGTGGAGAGTGCTTAAGAATATGAATCCTCAATTAAATTCCATAATCGAGGGAATGTTATTTGCTTCCGAGCATCCTGTTCAGGAGAAACAACTGATTGAAATTTTGTCAGACAGGTGGGATCCGGTAAGTATTGCGAACGCCATTGAAGAGCTCAGAGCTATTTATGAAAAAGATGACAGGGTTTTATCATTGGTTAAAGTAGCGGCAGGCTATCAATTTCGCACAAAACCGGCCCTTGCTCCTTATATTCGAAAATTGTATGAACAGAAACCGCAACGACTAACACAGGCCGCGGTAGAGGTGATGGCGATCGTCGCGTATCGTCAACCGGTAACCCGGCACGAGATCGACAAAATTCGTGGAGTTGACGGCGGACCTTTGTTAAGATCGCTGCTGGAGCGTAAACTGGTGCGCATCCTTGGTCGCTCTGAGACACCTGGTCGTCCACTCATTTATGGAACGACAAAGGAGTTCCTGGAGTTCTTTGGTCTACCGGATCTCGCAAGCCTTCCGAGCTTGCGCGATGTAAAAGATCTGGGGAGGGATCAACAAGAGATGATTCTTGAAGAGATAAAGGATGACCCGATATTAACAGAGCAGACTCGGGCGCTGTTTGAGCGATCCGAGTTTATGCAAGCCCTGGAGGATCCAAATAATATGTTAGATACAGCATTCATTAGCAAAGAAATCAAAGGAATCAAGGTTGAGCCGTTTGCTTTCTCCTTAGCTAAAGAAGAAGAGGCCATAGCCTTTGCGGAGGTTGGTGAAGAGGAGGAAGAAAAAGTGAATCAACAGCCTCTTTCCGCCGCGCCAGAAGAGGATGAGGAAGAGGAAGAAAATTCTGATGACGATGAAGAGATGGATGAAGATCCAGATGAAGATTTCGAAGAAGACGAAGATCTGGACGAGGACGCAGAGGAAGAAGAAGAGGAAGAAGAGGAAGGGGATGATTAAAAATATTAGTCTTTAGGCTTTAAATCGCAAAAGAAGTCCGATTATATAAAAGGGCTTCTTCTTTTGTGCCCATCTATTTTTGCAACGCGTACGCCCCATCTGTTTTGCCGTCCCTGACCAGATCTATTTTATATCCATAAAGGGTTTCAGAATTAGGTTTTATCTTGCTGATTTCCGAGACAAGGTACGCGCTAACAGCCCCTATTAAAAACAGGAAGATCACATTAATAGCCAGAATCCGCAATTTCATAATTTCGCCCCTTACAGAGATAAGTATTGCAGAAAGAGTTCCTGATGTCCCCCCGAATCCCATTAATATTATTGAACTTTTATTAAGCTACCCGTCGGTTTATTAAACACCTGTGCGCCAAAGCCGATTAACTATGCATGGGACTGCCGGCGGCTAAAATCAAGGAAACCTCTCACATCGGAACTGAAAGTGCGGAGAAACTCCTAAACCTGTCCAAAATCTTAAACAGTGAACATTCAGCGGATAAGATACTTCAGACAATCATGGATAGCGCAATCGACCTTTTGGGAGCCGAGCGAGGCTTTTTAATCCTAAAAGATGGGGACAAATTCACTATCCCCGTTGGAAGAAATCTCGACGCGGAAGACATAACCAAGGCAAAACATAAAGTAAGTTTCACCATCGCAAAACAGGTTATTGCTTCAGAGAAACCGATGTTAACCGAATGCGCGCTTGAGGCAGAGGGCTTAAAGCTGGCCGAGTCTGTACAGGAGATGAAATTAAGCTCCGTTATTTCAGTCCCTTTACTAATAAAGGGAAAAATTTTTGGCGCCATATACCTCGACCACAGACATAAAAGGGGCCTTTTTAAGGAAGAGGACATAAAAATTCTTGAAATCTTAAGGGATCAGGCCGCAATAGCGTTAACAAACGCTGAACTTCTGAAACAACTTGAAGAAAAAAATTCCGAATTAATTAAATTAACAAAAGAACTGGAGATACATAACTCCGTACTTTCAGGGCAGCTGGAGTCCCAAAGTGAAGAGATGTCATTCCTCAAGCAAAATTTAGAATTCAAATACGACTATTCCCGCATAATTGGAAAATCGGTTGCGATCAGAAAGATTTTCTCATTAATGGATAAGATTGTTGCAAACGACGAACCTGTAATCATCCAGGGTGAGAGTGGAACCGGGAAAGAGCTTATTGCTAAATCCATCCATTTTAATGGACCACGTCGCAGAAAGCCCTTTGTGTCAGAAAACTGCGCCGCGCTCGCTCCGTCCCTGATAGAGTCAGAGCTCTTTGGTTACGTTAAGGGGGCTTTCACCGGAGCAGAGAGCGACAAGCCAGGCCTTTTTAAATCAGCAAACGGTGGAACCCTATTCCTGGATGAAATTGGCGATCTCACCCCCGATCTCCAAAGTAAACTCCTGAGGGTTTTCCAGGAAAAGCAGGTCCGGCCCGTAGGAGGGAAAGAGACAATCCCCGTGGATATCCGGATCATCACCGCTACGAACAAAAACCTGAAACAAATGGTAGAGGCAAAAGAATTCAGGGAAGACCTTTTCTACAGACTCAACGTTCTTGCAATTGAGTTACCACCACTAAGAGCGAGAAGTGGTGATATCCCATTGCTTGTAGAAAGTTTCCTTGAAAAAATCGCAAAAGAGCGAGGAGAGCTTCCCAAAACCATAGACAAAAAGGTGCTGGAAAGGCTTTGTCACTACAACTGGCCAGGGAATATAAGAGAGCTTGAAAACGAAATAAGAAAGGCGGCAGCGATAGCCACTACAAAAATAGAAGAAAAAGACCTCTCTCCGGCAATTTTGCAAGGTGGCGGAGCGATAAAGCTTTCCAAAGGCTTTGATTATCAAGGTGGCTCCCTTGAGAGCATTATGAACCAGATAGAAAAAGGTATTTTAAGTGACGCACTGAAAAAAAGTAATGGCAACAAGGCAGAAGCCGCCCGCATGCTTCAGATCACGCGTGCAACCCTGTACGACAAACTTAAAAAGCATGATATCGGATAAGTGAAGAAACGACCTTAAACCTAGGGCTGGTATTTAACCCGCAAGCCCACCACCGACTATAATTGCCTTGTCATTACCAGGAGAAGCCATTCGGTGATGGGATATCACAGGGAAAAGAAATGTATCAAAAGCTTCCTTTAATTTTTCACATCTGATAGATTACACATTGTAAGTGTTAAAAAATGCCAAAAATCCACATCAAGGATGTCTATATTATGAAGAGAGTGGTTAACCTACTGAAATTATTAGCTAAAAAGTCACATTTTCTATTTGGCCCACGTGCCTGCGGAAAGACATACCTCATCGAGTCAGACCTCAAAGATAGAGCAGAAGTGATTAATTTATTAGACTCAGATCAGTACCTAACGCTGATTGCGAATCCATCTAATCTGCGCGCAATAATTGACGCCTCAAAACACCCAATAATAGTCATAGACGAAATTCAACGTATCCCCGAACTATTAAATGAAGTCCATTTGTATTTGGAAAATAGAAGTAAAAAACCAAAAAAATTCCTACTCACCGGTAGTAGTGCCAGGAAACTAAAAAATGCAGACGCTAATTTACTTGGCGGAAGAGTGAGAAAAGCTGAGCTTTTTCCCTTTTGTTCAAAAGAATTAAAAGATTCAAATGTATATGATTTAGATAAGATCTTGAGCTTTGGAACCCTTCCCTTGGTGTATCTAGGCAATGAACCCTTTGAAAATTTACGAGATTATGTTGACGTCTATTTAAATGAAGAGATTAGTCGCGAATGCAATGTTAGAAATTTACCAAACTTTAGCCGTTTTCTCACGGTTGCCGCATTATCAAGCGGGGAATTAATTAATTACACTAAAATTGCAAATGACTCTCAAAACCACCCAAATACAGTACGAGAATATTTCCAAATTTTAATAGATACTTTATTGGGATTCACATTAGAACCATGGGGCTTGTCAAAAAAGAGGAAAGCGATTCAGACAGCTAAAGCATATCTTTTCGATGTGGGCGTGACTCGTGCTATTTGTAACCTATCAGTACTTCAGCCAAATACCAACGAATACGGAAAAGCATTCGAACAATTTATTGCACTAGAATTAAGGGCATATAAAAGTTATTTTGGAAAAACAGATCAGATATATTTTTGGCGCACATCAGATCAAATCGAAGTTGACTTTATAATTGGCGATCATACTGCGATTGAAGTAAAGGCTAGTAAAAAGGTAAGTACACGCGATCATAAAGGACTTCTAAAACTGAAGGAAGAAAAGATTATAAAAAATTTCCTTTTAGTTAGTCTAGATCCAATTCCAATGCGCTTTGAAACGGGTATTGAGCATATACATATAGATGAATTCCAAAAAAGACTGTGGGAAGGTGAATTGTTCTGAAGATTCTTTGGAGGTTGTCCCTAATCCCGATATACAGTCCCCTCCGTCATTGCGAGTCCCCCTGTCATCCCCGCGCAAACGAGGATCCAGATCCCCGTTTTCACTGGGATGACGTAAGCCGTCGTTGCGAGCCTCCTCGTCATTGCGAGGAGCCGAAGGCGACGAAGCAATCTTTTTATTCTGTAACATTTTTGTATCCCCCTTTTTTTGCCTGAAACCTTGATGATTTTTCTGTATGATTTGAGGTCTCGGACTTGCCATATTTAATGGCTCTATTGCTGGTGGGGTTTTGGCTTGACAGATTTGTCAAGCAACGATATGTTCATGGCAGGTGGTTTGCTAAATGCGTCCGGAGTATATATTAAAGTTAGACATCAATGGCAGACAACTGAATAGGGTCATTATAGAGCAGCATTATAAGAAAAAACATGCCCGATCAATTAATGATCAGCTTATATTAGAACTAGTAAAGGAATTAAACGAAGGGGTTTTTACAATAGAAGAACAACATGGGGAATTTCAATATTTCACCGTTGATCTGGTTTGGAAGAATAATAAAGCCTATCGGTTAATTCTTCTTCTTTGTATTGCAGAGAAGTATTTGGGTGTTATTAATGCCTTCAGAATTAATAGGAGAAAATATCATGGGTAAAGGAACGAAATTTCCTTCAAATAAAGTATTACATGGAATACGAAATCGTTTATCCAAAGGGCCCGCTTCTAAACTTTTGCCCGCAGATGCTTCGCCGATATATAGAACAAAATATGCTATCTGCCGGGCTATTATTATTTATAAAAACGAACGTAAACTTACTCAACGGCAGCTTGCCGATAAAATTGGTGAAAATGAATCCATCCTAAGTAAAGTAACCCATTATAATTTTAAAGAGTTCACAATTGATAGATTATTAAAATTTCTAGCTAAGCTATATAAAAATGCAGAGATTAAAATA
>MGRR01000128.1:7216-12402 GCA_001798265.1 Deltaproteobacteria bacterium RIFCSPHIGHO2_12_FULL_43_9 | reverse complement strand
GAGGAATGGGCTCCTTTGGGTATGCCATGGAGAGGCTCGTGTTGATGGTACGCTGGTGTGCGAGGCTGACCTGATGGCTTCTTTGATATCTAAGAAATAGGTAACTATTCAGCTGTCATTCCCGTACCCCGCTGGAGCCTGTACTCCGCGAAAGCGGGGTACGGAGTGCAGGCTGCAGCGGGAATCTACGATTAATGTCATCCCGGTGAAAACCGGGATCCAGATCCCTGCTTTCGCAGGGATGACACATTTGCAGGGATGACACATTTGCAGGGATGACACATTTGCTGGGATGACACATTTGCTGAATAGTTACAGAAATAGGAGAGGATGGCATGGCTGTTCAGATTCATCCGACGGCGGTTGTAGACCGGGCCGCGGTGCTTGATACCGATCTAACGATTGGTCCTTATTCGATTATAGGACCAAAGGTGGAGATAGGGAGCGGTACGGTTATCGGATCACATGTTGTCATTGAGGGTAAGACGAAGATTGGGAAAAATAATTCCATTTATCAGTTTTCCGCGTTGGGTGGCGCCCCGCAGGATCTTAAGTTTAAAGGTGAGGATGTTGGTCTCGAGATAGGTGAAAATAATGTTCTTCGTGAATACGTGAATATTCACATGGGGACAATCCATGGCAATAGGATAACCCGGATAGGAAATAACAATCTGATCATGTCCAACGTTCATATAGGTCACGATTGTTCAATCGGTAATGGCTGCGTAATCTCCACCGGTACCGGACTTTCCGGACACGTGGTTTTGGAGGAGGGGGTAATCCTTGGTGGAATGGTTGGTGCCAGCCAGCGTGTTCGCATCGGTAAAATGGCGTATATTGGAGGATTTACGGCTATCGCGCGTGATGTTCCTCCATTCATAACCGGACGTGGCACCAGCGATATCTATATTAAGGGAATAAATTCCATCGGATTATCGAGAAAGGGCGTGCCCGAGGAGAATATCCGTGCCCTAAAAAAGGCGTACAGAACCATATTTTTAACTGGTAATACCGTTGGTTTGGGGTGTGAAAAAGCGAAGGCTGAGGTGGGAAATTATCCGGAGGTGGATTACTTTATTTCGTTCATACAAAATTCCAAAAATGGAATCTGCGTAACCGAGGAGAAAGCGTGGAGAGTACAAAGATCCCCATTAGAGTCGGGGTTGTCGGCGTAGGCTATCTTGGCGCCTTCCATGTACAGAAATTCTCTAACCATGAAGATGTTTTGGTTGTTGGTGTAGCCGATACAAATAGCGCAAAAGCGGCTGAGATTTCCAATAAATATAGTGTCAGGCATTTTTCTGACTACGAAGAACTTCTTCGGGAGGTCGACGCGATTTCAATCGCGACACCCTCTGTTACCCACTTTGGAATCGCGAAAGAAGCGATTATGGCGGGCAAGGATATTCTGGTTGAAAAACCGATGACGCTTAACCTTGCTGAAGCCGAAGAGCTGGTCGCGCTCGCGGAGGCAAAGCAAAAAATAATCCATGTTGGTCATCTTGAGCGGTTTAATGCCGCCTTAATTGCGGCGCGCTCTCGACTAACGCGCCCACTTTTTATAGAGAGTCACAGGCTTGGCCCCTATACCCCAAGACACGCGCCAACGGATGTAATCTTTGATTTAATGATTCACGATATCGATCTTATTCTTTCATTTAAACTCGGAGATGTCGTCAGCATCGACTCGGTCGGGGTTCCTGTCATTACGCAGGAAATAGATATAGCGAATGCCCGGCTGAAGTTCTCCTCGGGTTGTATTGCGAATCTTACAGCAAGCAGGGTATCGACAACGCGCACAAGAAAGTTGCGCATCTTTCAGCCGGATGGATACGCGTCAATAGATTTCCAGTCGCAGGAGGTAAATTTATTGACGAGAGTACCCGCCAAGGGTCCGGGGCTGCTTCCCTCGATAGAGGCACAAAGTTTGGAGATTGTCCGATCCGATTCTCTTGAGAGAGAGATCGGTGTATTTGTAGAAGCAGTTCAGAGCCGAATTCCCGGCGAGGGATGTGGCAAAGAAGCAATTGAGGCGATACGGCTTTCATCACGCATTCGCGATCAGATGAACCACTCTCTGATTGAGGTAAATCCAAATCTCGCGAAGGAATTTTCAAGGTACAATGCCGAATTCGGGGGTTTGATTTGAGCGGGCTTCTGATCGTAGCCGGCGAGGCCTCGGCTGACCATCATGGTGCCACGGTGGTAGAAGCACTCAGGCTAAAGGGTTTTTCACCCAAGGTTTGGGGGGTGGGTGGTGACGCTCTGGTAGCCCAGGGTGCGGATCTTGTTGCCACATCAAAAGAGATGGCCGTAATGGGTCTATTTGAGGGGCTGTCGAAGTGGCCTTTAATTTTCAGGGCATTTAAGGAGATTGTAAGAAGGGTCAAGAAGAATCGGCCCGATGTAGCCCTGTTAATAGATTATCCCGGATTCAACATCCGTCTCGCGAAGGTTTTAAAAAAACTTAAGATACCTGTTGTCTATTATATCAGTCCACAAATCTGGGCATGGAAGCCGGGGAGAATACACACCTTAAAAGAGTGTATTTCAGAGATGCTTGTAATCTTCCAGTTTGAAGAGAAGATTTATATGGATGCGAATATCCCGGTAAAATTTGTCGGGCATCCTATTCTGGAGCGTAAAAGCAGGAATAATGAGACGTCGATTGAGGGGCTCCTCACTGATCGCCCAATTGTTACATTGATGCCGGGGAGCAGAATTTCGGAGATTCGAAGACTGATGCCACCGATTGTTGACGCGGCAAAAAGGATTTTTGCTAAGAGGCCCGATGTTCAGTTTGGATTGCCGCTGGCCCCCACCATTGATAGACCATTTGTTGAAAGCTATCTTGCTGATTTGCCGTTCAGGGTTGTGATGGTTGAAAACAACCGTGATGCTCTGATTAAAATTTCTGATGCCGCCATTGTCTGTTCGGGCACGGCTACGCTGGATGTCGGTATAGCGGCGGTTCCAATGGTTGTTATTTATAAGGGATCACCCATTACTGTATTTATCGGTAGGCGATTTATTCATCGCCAACTCTTTGGTATGACCAACGTATTGATGAGAAGAGAGGTCGTGCCGGAGTTTTTTCAGGAAGAAATTTCGGGAGAGAGGATAGCGGACGTGATTTTGAAATATATTACGGATGAAAAATACGCATCAGAAATCAAAAAGGAACTTGGTGAGATAAAGAGGTTATTGGGAGAGCCCGGGGCGAGTGGCCGGGTTGCAGAGAGGCTTGTTCCTTATCTAACAGGTGAAATAACCGATCGTCATTCCGATGAAATAACCGATCGTCATTCCGGGCCGGTTCCCCGTCATTGCGAGGAGGGGCGCGAAGGGGATCCTTCACTACGTTCAGGACAGGCTCCGCAATCTCTGCTGTCATCCCCGTGAAAACGGGGATCTCTCCTCGTCATTCCGAGGGAGCAAAGCGACCGAAGGAATCTCAACGCGAGATTGCTTCGCTGCGCTCGCAATGACGAAGGGACTCGCAATGACGAATGGACTCACAATAACGAATGGAGGGAAAAAATGTCCAAGCCTAGTAGCGTCGCCCTATATCTTCATCAGAGCTATAATATACCATTGAATATATCATCACTCATCGATTTACCGCTCGAAGCGGCGGCACTCGCGTACAGACCGGTTACTGATTTCAGGAATATCCTCTTCGATCATGGAATCTTAAATATTAAAAAACTGAAACGCCCTGTGATATCTGTTGGAAATATGACTGTGGGCGGCAGTGGAAAGACACCATTAGTCCATTTTCTCTCAAATGAATTAAACCTGCGTGGACTCAAGAGTGTGGTTTTAAGCAGGGGTTACAGGCCCGGAAAGCCGGCCATACAAAAACCGTGTATCGTGGACCCATTAAATCTGGAAGCCTCCAACCTTTATGGTGATGAAGCCGTTTTGCTGGCAAGGTCTTCAGCCTCAAAGGTGATTGTATGTCATAATCGTTATCTTAGCGGGAGAGTGGGAGAAGACCAGTTGAATCCATCGCTATTCATACTCGATGATGGTTTTCAGCACAGGTCACTCTTCAGGGATTGCGATATTCTTGTAATAGATTCTTCGAAAGATATTGAACAACGTCTGTTCCCACGCGGTGTCTTGAGGGAGGCATGGAGAGGGATAAGACGCGCAGATATTATAGTATTAAGCAAAGCGAACCTTACAACCCAGAAACGGCTGGAAAAATGGAAAGAATTCATAGCAAAATTCAATAAATCCGCTCCAGTAGTTGAAATGAATTATGGTTTTACCGAGCCCCAAAAGGTCACTCTTGGTTCCCTGAAGGGTGAGAGGGTATTTGTTGTTGCTGCGATTGCGGATCCGGAGAGTTTATCGAGAATGCTGTTGAATCTGGGTACCAACGTTGTTGGGCATAAACTTTTTAGGGATCACTACATGTTTACGCGGGAGGATGTCGTAAGGTGCGAGGAGGATTCAAGGCGGCGTAAGGCGCACTTTATTATCACGACTGAAAAGGATGGTGTAAGGCTTCGGGGAATTGATAAAAAAATGGAGTGGGTCGAGCTGCCGCTGAAAACAGAAATAGATGCAAACGCGCTCTTTTCCACAATTCAAAGGAAGGGAATTCCATGCGATTTAAAATTATCAGAATTCTCTACCTGACCGTCGCGAAATTCATTTCGCTTCTTCCGTGGTCTGTGATTAAAGTTTTCTCAATAGTCCTGGCCTCCATCTGGTATTACATAATCCCCGTGCGAAAAAAATTGATAATGGACAACCTTACGAACGCCTTTCCGGAGAAACCGGCACAGGAGATCAGGCGCATTGTGCGCGCCAATTTAAGGCATTATGTTTTACTCCTTTTTGAAAACCTACAGCTAAGATTTAGTTCTGAAGAGAGATATACAAACAAGATAGCGGCCATAAGGAATCCAAAACCGGTTGCGTACGCGTTATGGGACAATAAAGGGGTCATTTTCCTGTCGGCCCACATGGGAAATTTTGAGATGCTTGGTCCGATCGGCTACTTCATGGGATTTCCCAGAACAAAGATTATTGTTAAGCCGCTTCGCGATCCAGCCTCCGAATCGCTGATTCAGGAGATCAGAGGGAGATGGGTGGATGTTATTATGGCCCATAATGGACTGAGCGCGGCCCTGAAGGCGATAAAAAATAATCAGATGGTTGGAGTAATGCTT
>MGRR01000128.1:0-7201 GCA_001798265.1 Deltaproteobacteria bacterium RIFCSPHIGHO2_12_FULL_43_9 | reverse complement strand
GGGAGAAACGCGGTCTGGGTCGATTTCTTTGGGCGAAAGGCAGGCACCATGAAGTTGCTCGCGATTTTAGCCGATAGAACTAATGCCCCGGTTATTCCTGCGTTCTCATATAGATTAAGGGATGGTCGGCTGGTTATGAACTTCGACCCACCCCTTCTGTATGAGAGAATTGGGAGCTATGAAGAAAATATCAGGCATAACACCGCCATATACACCAAAAAGATTGAGAGCTGGATTCGCCGCCACCCGGAGCAATGGTTCTGGATCCATAGGCGATGGAAAAAACAACCAAGCAACGTTATTGCGAGCGAGATTCCTTCGCCTTCGGCTCGGAATGACGGGAACGTCATTGCGAGCGGAGCGAAGCAATCTCGCGCTGAGATTGCTTCGTCGCCTTCGGCTCCTCGCAATGACGGAGATGCTCTGGATGACGAAGTCGTCATTGCGAGCGAAGTCGTCATTGCGAGCGAAGCGAAGCAATCTCACCCGCAGAGCGGTGACGTCGGTGGAAGCGAGGAATCTCCTGAATGCGTAGATCAATCCCATTCATCCTCTTCCTCACCGCCTGCGCGGTTCCAACCGGAACCCAGTCTCCACCCCCACCAGCCTTCGATCAGCAAATAGAAGAGGTTATAGTGGCGCTGCCACCGGACCTGGAAAAGCATTCCCATAGATCCCAAAATCAGGAAGAGCGGATAATAGAAAGTAAAAATCCCCCTTTCTTCGTTGGAGAAAAACTGGCTTACGACGTAAAATTCTTTGGGATTCAAGCGGGCGAGGTTGAAGTGAGCGTTCCAAGGGTTGTAAGGATTGACGGGAAACTAGCTTACGATTTTTATGCCAAAGGAAAAACATCCCCATTAATCAGTGTACTCTATTCTGCAAACGATGACATTGAGTCTTACGTTGGGGTTAGTGATCTCAGACCGATAAAACACGTCATGAATATGCGTGAGACGAATCGTTTACAATACAGGGTTATGGTATTTGATCAAAAGAAGAAGAAAATTTTATTTTACGACCGCCTTATTAAACACTCCAAAATCCCAAGGGTGATTGAGTATGAACAAAACTGGGAACACGACGCCACGGACGCGCTTGGTGTTTTTTACTGGCTTCGATTCCAGAAACCGGTAGTTGGGAAAGATTATTATCGTTATGTCTTTGATAACGGAAAATTTTGGCTGCTCAAAGCGACTGTTCTACGAAAAGAGGAGATTAATACCCCACTGGGTAAAATAAAAACATTCGTTGTTAAGCCCTACACATACCACGAAGGTGTTTTAAAACAGAAGGCCGACGCACTCATCTGGGTATCAGATGATGAACGCAAAATACCAGTCAAAATTGAAGCAAAGGTTATGTTTGGCAAGCTCTCGGCTATAATAAAGGCGATGCCGCCCCAAAACCGCAGTAATATCAACTAATTTGATGCCAAATTCTGACTCTACTAGGGGGATAGATCTGAATTCTACATTAATGCAACGAATTATAACTCTTGAAAACCATAAGGTGATACCTTATACTTCATGGTATGAGGCTCGATTCCCTATTAAAATTAAAGGCTAAATTAGATGCATTACGCCCTTTTGGTGAAGGGTTTGCAAGGAACATGGAGGATTGGTTCCGGATAGAATTGACTTATACAAGTAATGCGATTGAAGGCAATACGCTAAGTCGCGAAGAAACGGCGGAGGTTGTAGAAAAGGGCCTCACTGTTAAGTCCAAATCTCTGAGAGAGCATTTGGAAGCAGTGAATCATTCTGCCGCAATGAATAGAGTTTACGAAATGGCGAAGAGGAAAAGTAAAAAGATAACTGAACAAGATATTTTGAACCTACATTCCTTAATTTTACGCGGGATTGATGACCTCCAGGCCGGTCGCTATAGAAATGTTCCCGTCAGGGTAGCAGGTTCAAACGTGATCTTTCCTAATCCATTTAAAGTCCCACAACTAATGGAAAGATTTAATGATGAGATTAATTCTCGTGCAAAAATTAATCCAATTGAGAAAGCCGCCAACGCGCATCTTCAATTAGTAACAATTCATCCATTTGTTGATGGCAATGGTAGGACTGCTCGACTGCTTATGAATCTCATTTTAATGCAGAATGGATATCCACCAGCATTAATTAGGAAGAGAGATCGTTTACAATATATTAAAAGCATTGAAAAGGCTCAATTGGGTGGCAGTCAAGAGGATTATTTAGGAATTATCATTGATGCCGTCGAGAGATCATTCGATATTTATTTTGAGACCCTTGAGGGGAAGAATGAAATAAAGGAAAAAACCAAATCAGAAGAAACATTATATAAAATAGGGGAGCTCGCGAAACTAACCGGCGAAACAAACCCGACGATTCGTCATTGGACACAGCTTGGATTGCTTAAAGTATCAAAAACGACTGAATCTGGATATCAGCTGTACGATAATGAAAGTATTAAAACCATTAGGCGCATTCGAGAGTTGCAGAAAGAACGCTTAACTTTGGAAGAAATTAAGGAGAGGCTTAAGTAGTAGAGATTGCTTCGTCGGCCCTTCGGGCCTCCTCGCAATGACGATTGTGTCATCCCCGTGAAAACGGGGATCCAGATCCCCGCTGCAGCCTGTACTCCGTACCCCGCTTTCGCGGAGTACAGGCTGCAGCGGGGTACGGGGATGACGGGTGCTCGCAATGACGGGAGGACTCGCAATGACATTTCGTTTTGGGTGCTACGAAGCACTAACAATATCAGGTAGTTACAGCTTATTAATTTTACCAAATCTTCCGATAAGTAGCTCATGGTTCTAGCGGCCAAAAAGGGTGTTGCATTGCCTAACGTGATAGACGAGCTTCTATCACTTCAGCTCACCATTACAAACGAGAAGGGGATTGATGCCGTTTCAAGAAGGCTCCTTGATGGGACGGTGGAGATCCTTGATGGAAGAAGAGGGGCTTTGTTTTTAAAGGAGGGGGATTATTTTCGTTTAGTTGCGTCCACCCGTTTTAGTGAAGCGGAGGTTTATCTGGAGCATGGTGAAGAGATAAGTGAGATGTTAAAAAATGTTCTCAATAAAAAAGAGGCCATCTTTTATAATTTTAAACCGCTGACAGATGATCCAGACATCAAAGAGCTTCATATAAATTGCGCAATTGCCGCGCCACTCTCAATCTATGACGAAATTGAAGGTGTTCTTTACATCGACAAGCCGTTAAAGGATGGAGCGTTTGGTGATTATGAGCTCTCAATTTTAACGATTATTGCCCAGCAGGGTAGCATGATTTTAGACAGCGCGTGGTTAACGAGTAAGCTGGAGGAGAAGCAGGAGGAATTGGAGAGGATTGAAAAAGAATTGCGCACTGAAGAGAAGGAAGAGGAAATCGAGGGGGAATTACTCCCCCCATCCAGATTTAAGTACGATTACAGCAACATTGTTGGTGTTTCTACCCCAATGCTTGAGCTGTTCGAGGTTCTTGATAAGGTTATAGACGCAGAGCATCCGGTTTTGATTCAGGGGGAGAGTGGAACCGGGAAGGAGCTGATCGCCAGATCCATCCACTTCAATGGTCCACGGCAAGATAAGCCATTTGTATCTGTAAACTGCGGGGCCATTGCCCCGACACTCATTGAGAGTGAGCTATTCGGTTTTGTTAAAGGGGCGTTTACAGGTGCGGACCGGGATAAACCTGGTCTTTTTAAAATGGCCAATAAAGGGACACTTTTTCTTGATGAAATCGCGGAACTCCCATTTGAACTTCAATCCAAGCTTCTACGCGTGCTTCAGGAGAAGAGATGCAGGCCCGTTGGCGGTGAGGATGAGGTTCCGGTTGATGCAAGGATTATTTCCGCGACAAACAAGGATCTCGATCAGGAGGTTAAGGAGGGGCAATTTCGGGAGGACCTTTATTATCGGTTAAATATTATTACGCTTCACGTTCCGCCTTTGAGGGAGCGTCTGGAGGACCTTGAACCACTGATCTATAACCTGCTTCGCCGTGTTGCAGAGGAGGAGGGGAAGCCTCTTAAATCGATGTCATCCGAGGTGATGGAGAAGCTCAAGGAATACAACTGGCCGGGGAATGTAAGACAGCTTGAAAACGAGATCAGAAAGGTCTTCGCGCTAAGTGGAGAAAAAATAATGATGGAGGACTTGAGTCCTGAAATTTTGAAAGCTCAAATGCCTATTTATAAACCCAAAAAAGAGACAGAGGGGAATTTAAGCCAGACCATGGCACAGATCGAATCAGACCTGATTATGAGGGCATTAAGAGAGGCAGATGGAAATAAAACAGAAGCGGCAAAAGCCCTCGGTATAAACCGCAGCACACTCTACGAAAAACTGCAGAAACTAAGAAAATAGACTATAGCCTATCAGCGGAAGCATTCCTTCTCTAGTCGGGGGCTTGACTTATGACTATAATTATGACTATAATTGCCTATGGTTAAAGTAAATGTTGCCACATTGAAAGCTAAGCTTTCCAGGTACTTAGAAATGGCTCAAAGGGGGATTCTTATTGTCGTTACTTCTCATGGAGAGGAGATAGCAAAGATAGGGCCGGCCCAACTGGTTACTTCTGCGCCAGTGCATTGGAAGTCTTTTTTTTCTAAGCATCCTCCTATAAAACCGCAAAGAAAAGGTATGCCAGCCGGTAAATTAATTCGAAAAATAAGGGATGAAGAGTAGTGTTATATTGGGATTCATCTGCCATTGTGGCCTTATTTATCTATGAAAAAGCAACGGAGATGATTCGCTCTTTGGTTGATGAAATGGATGAAGTCCCGTCTTATACAGCTATTATTACGCCCCTGGAAATTGAATCAGCGATTCAGAGAAAGTTAAGGGAGCAGTCGATTAATGTAAAACAAGCAGAAGAAGCAAGGTTATTGGCTGGTGATTTTCGGAAGGAGCTTTATTTGGTTTTTATAGACTATAACGTGTTAGATGCAGCACTTCATCTACAAAAAATTTACGGTCTAAAAGTAGCGGATGCTATTCAGCTTGCTTCAGCCCGCGCAGGGACGGAAGATCCTTCGAAAGTAAATTTTATTTCGTTGGACGAGAAGCTCAATGAGGCAGCAAAGATTGAAGGTTTTAGGGTACCATTTTAGTTTGAGAAATCGGGGACAGACATCATTGTGAACAGCTAGTTGGGGACAGACGTCTTTGTGAACAGTTCCAAATGGAACTGTTCACAAAGACGTCTGTCCCCTATTATTACACGCGCATTTTTATTATACGGACCACTCCGTGCCGGTGAGGTTGGTCCAAATAGGGCGATTAAAGGCGTTTCAAATACGCTGGCAAGATGCATGGCACCGGAGTCATTGCAGATAAGTAACCTGGTTTTGGAAAGTAGATAGGCCAGTTGTGTTAAAGAGAGTTTTCCCGCGAGATTAACTGCGGTTTTTCTTTTTGTAAGATTTTTAATGGATTCAATTAACTCATATTCCTCTTTTGATCCTGTTAAAAGAATCGTGAAATCTGGTTCGCTGAATTCATCTATGAGCTTTGCGAATTGATCTTTGGGCCGGCGCTTGAAGGTTTTTCGCGAGGAGGAGCCGGGTGCGATGGTGATTGTCTTGTGCAGGTCTATATCTTTCCATTTGTCCGATTCCTTTTTTTGAAGGTCATCGGAAAATGATAATAGGCCTCTGTAGTCATAACTTTCTCTCTCTAATTCCAGGAATTCACATAATGAGTTGACGGCATTAATATTAAAAGGCCCACTTTGTTTTATCGATTCCGTCAAGAAATATGAAAATGGGGGTGAGGAAAAACCGGTTCTTCTCTTTGCCAGGCTACTCTTTGCGGAGAGGTAAGACTGAGGGGAGCGTGAGAGCGAGATCCACCAGTCGAAATTGTGATCCCTTATCTCTCTGAAAAATGCCACGCCCCCGATTTTTGGCCTTTCGATGATATTGTCCACAAAAGGGGTTAGCTGGGTTAAGGGTTTAAGCCACGTTGGCAATAAAAGCGTGACACTGCTTTGAGGAAAATTCTTTTTTATTGAGTGTAATAATGGGAGAGAAAAAAGAAAGTCACCCAGTTGGTTGAGTTGATAGATTGCTATTTTCACTTTGCACTATTTAGCAGAATTTAATATAAAGCAAAAGTAATGAATTCCTTAGCGTCTACACTGGATAAATTTTTGGGCAAAAGGATACTGGTTGTCGGGGATCTGATGCTCGATTCATATATGTATGGTACCGCTGGTCGTATTTCGCCTGAGGCCCCCGTCCCCGTGGTTGATGTCAGGTCTCAGAGCATGATGCTTGGAGGCGCTGGAAATGTTGTGGCGAATCTGGCTGGCTTGGGGTGTCAGGCTTCGGTTGTAGGGGTTGTTGGTGATGATAAGGATGGAGCAGAGCTTATCTCGCTTCTTGGAAACATCGGTGTCTCTTCTTGCGGGGTTGTTGTTGAAAAGGGGAGGGAGACTACAAAGAAGTGCCGTGTAATTGCCGGAAACCAGCAGGTTGTAAGAATTGATTTTGAGAATAGCAATGTTCTGAATAAATCCACAAATGATGAATTGAGAAGGGTTCTAATTCGTGAGATTAAGGGGGCTGATGGGATCATTGTGTCGGATTATATGAAGGGGGTTGTGAGTCGGGAAATTGTGGAATTTATCCTCTCTCTCAAGGATGGGAGATTAACATCTGTCGATCCCAAGGACCCATCTATGAATCGCTATAGAGGGATTGATCTGATAAAGCCCAATTTGGCTGCGGCCAGGAGGGCGGTTGAGAGTGAGTTTTCCTCTTCAGGGTTTGATTTGAAAAATTGTGGCAGAATTCTTTTTGATAGATTAGGTTGCAGATATCTTTTAATTACGCTTGGGGCCGACGGGATGGCTCTTTTCCAGTCGGAGGAGAGGTTTAGGCATTTTAAAACGGAGGTCCGCCGTGTTTTTGATGTTAGTGGGGCGGGAGACACGGTTTTGGCGGCAGTAACCCTGCCATTGGTTTCCGGTGCTTCCGTGGAAGAGTCTGTCAGGATTGGAAATCTGGCTGCCGGGATTGTGGTGGAAAAGGTTGGGACAGCAACGGTTTCCAGAAATGAACTGATCGGAAGAGAAGGTAATCGTGGGGTCGAGAGAGGTCTGGAATAAACGTTTCCGCTTGGCATTAATCGGGTCATTGACCTTTTTTGCGCTGATGATTCCAATCTCTATTTTCATGCTGCCGGTTGGCGCAATCATGATTCTAGTCACACTAATCG
>MGRR01000127.1:1452-25384 GCA_001798265.1 Deltaproteobacteria bacterium RIFCSPHIGHO2_12_FULL_43_9 | reverse complement strand
ACCCAGGGTGATACGGGGCTTTATGCAACAAAGCCAATGGCAAAAAAAGACACAAATTGTTTAAAATTAAGAAGCTTATTTTTTTGGTTCGAGGCAGATTTGATTGCGGTGAGATTGATTGCAAATCGGGAAGTGATTTAAAAAACAGATCCCCGACGCGCTTCGCGCTGGGGATGACGTGTTTGGGAAAATTTGGTAGCGGCGCAGGGATTTGAACCTACCGTCACAACCTATTGAACTCATTCACAGAAAACAATGAAATCAATAACTTGTCAATCCATGACTTCCACCGAAATGCACTTGTTTGCACCAATATCTACTTTAGTTGATTGCAATTGATTGCAAATTTTGAGTTTCGGTCGTAGTACTAGAGCAAATTTACAAAAGAAAAATAAAACATTATAAGCACCTCTATGTCTCCTCGCAAAAAAGCACTCCCTTTTTATACTGAAGAAGAATTGAAACTAATTAAAGAGCAGTGGTTAAGAGACAAGCAGAGCGTTGACTCAGACCCAGCCTACGAATATTATGTCGACAGATGGTTTGCATATAAAAAATTTCTATATAATAAAAACCTTCAAGCACTTTATGGATTTGCTTCTCATTTATATAGACTTTTACAGGATAACGAACTTTATTTTCTTTACAAAGATGAAGATATAATAATTACCAAAGCTTTTAAGGGGGTATTAGAAAATGGATACTATTCAAGCTCAAAAGAAGACGAAAAAAAGATCAGGCTCCACCTCGGAAAAATCGTTAAAAGGCAAACTTACCGGAGATACAAAAAAAGATACTAACTTAAGAGATACAAATATTGTTTCTAACTTTAATAAACAGGTCGACTCTGACTACAGCGATCCTAAAATACGCAAATATTTAAAAGAACAACATCTAGAATCATTTAAGAAGTATGGCTTCATAAGTGCAGAAGACTTCGATGAGATAGTGGATTATAAAGAGCTATTGCGTTTAAAAAATCCTAAGTTATCTCACAATAATGCCTTTGACATCGCCTATGAGAAGCTAACTGGAAGAAAACTACCTCCAAAAGAAGCCTAAAGACCATTTCATTAACAAAACCCACAAAACTTCAATGGGTTTTATTGTTAAAATAAGAATAGAAATACACTGTGTTTTCAGATAGTTATGCAACAGCCTAAAAGACCCGCTAAAGCATAACTAATTTTTTGACCTAATTGAATTAGAATCTATTTGATTAAAGGCGAACTTTAAATAAGGATTACATTTTCGCTGGGAAAATCAGCAATAAACGTAGCAGTAGAACCATTTATTTTACGACTAGCTCCACTGAGGTTTATGCAAAAGCATATCAAAACGCTTTAGCAGAAGAGGTTGCAAAAGAGTGGAGTGAGTATGAGAAAGTGGGGAGTTGCCCACGCCCTTCGGGCTGGGCATGACGCGGGTTCGAGGCAGAAATGATTGCAGTGAGGTTGATTGCAATTGATTGCAATTTAACGGGGAGATCCCATACGCTTGCTTCGCAAGCTTGGGATGACGTGTTTGGGAAAATTTGGTAGCGGCGCAGGGATTTGAACCCCGGACCTAGCGAATATGAGTCGCTCGCTCTAACCAACTGAGCTACGCCGCCACAAAAAATGACACTATGTTCAATTGTCTTACGTTAAGCCTGCAATCTGGTCAAGAGAAATAAGTCACAACCCTTTGACTTCTTTATAACTATTGACCAATTTGTGATTTCGCCTGAAACTTAAAAAGAGAGAATTTTGGCGCTAAACAACCTAAGGGGTAGTTATGCAACGTCTTCTTCCCTTTGTGGTGGGTTTTGTCCTCATTTCATCCAATGTATCTGCATCCAACCTTCCTGATCATGAAGGTAACAGGACATATGCATTAATCAGGGCAATCAAATCGATTTTTTTATCAAACAGGCTGCAGATTACGATCCATGATCAGGATGGAAACCCACTGGAAGATTCGCTGGTAATGGTTGGAAATGCCCCTGGCACCCCATTTGAACATAACGTTGATTACACAGATCAGGATGGGGTTGTTATTTTTACCGACGATCTCTTAAAACCTCCCTATACCGTAACCGCGTATAAAGAGGGATTTAACGCTTACACAATTTATGACATGGATGTGGATGAGGTAGAGATTAAACTAACCCCTCTGGCCGGCAGGAATGCGTATGTGGAGATTTATGGTGAGCTCACCGGTTGGCAACAGATGGTCAATGGGGATGATATCTTTTCAGCCGCATTCGTCACCCCTCTTCTCTTCTTTGACGAGGTTGTAAATTTTAACCTGAGCACACTGCTTGGTCCAGATTGCAAAATGGATCTGTACGGAGAAAGAGATGTTCCATGCAATATTATCATCCCGGAACAGGTTGAGTCCTATATATGGGTACCGGTCTCACTCTACAAACCAAACTATTCGTTAAGAATCAAAAAGGATAGAGACCAGGATTTTCTTGCCCTGAGCGGAGACATCCCGTTTACCTCAACTATGGATCTGATAATTGGCGGCGGATCCTTTGAACGCGTTCTGGATCAGCTGGTTGTAAGAAAAATAGGATTAAAACTTGATCAGGAGGTCAACAAGAATAAGGAACTCAATATTGATCTCTCAAATAGTATCAAATCCAATCAGATTGAGATTGAGGTCAAGAACAGACCTGTTGGACGAAGCATGATTTTAATCTCACTGGCGGATCTGGATAATAAAAGCGAGCAATTTATTCCTTCAGGTATTCGAGTTATACAGAGAAGAGAGGGGTTCAGAAAAAAGAATTTAAGCAGCGTTACAAAGGATGGATTACTCAAGGATTCAAGTGATATTGTGGTCGCGGCCGCTGTTGATCTTCCTGAAAACAAGGATGACAAGGATAATGACTCAAAAATAATAGGTATTATTTCCAGAAAAACGAATGAACTGGTTCTCTTTGACTCATTCTTTTTGCCGCTAGATCTGACTCTCAGTGAAGCAGGTTTAACCCTCTCCGACGTAAACAATCAAGGGATCTCCCCAACACCTGATCTTAGTTTTACCTCTCTGCGCCGGATCATCAGACATAAAAAAGAGGGTGAAATCCACGAAACTATCTGGTCGGTTGTCTCTCCGGCAGCCCAAAAAACAATCACACTGCCTCAGCTGCCGATAACAATCATTCCAGATCCATCATTAACGCCAGAGAATGACAAACTTTATTGGACCGCCGGCGTTTTTACTCTTGATCAGAATCAAACAATGTTCGATTATAATCTCCTCTCGTCGCGCACGATCGCGCGTAGGCTAACTCATTTTTCATGGAACAGAATTGAGGTTGGAGGGAATGGCAACTAGAGGAAAAAAAAAGAAAAACCCGCAAAAAAGTGATAAAAAAGAGAGTTTACAACTATCGTTAGCACTCCCAGGTAAATTGAAACCAAAAATGTCATTGCGAACGAAGCCCCCGTCATTGCGAGCGAAGCGAAGCAAGCCATCCGAAGAGATTGCTTCGTCGCCTTCGGCTCCTCGCAATGACAAAAACGCCATTGCACGCGAAACCGTAGGCATTGCGGAAAAGCTTGCCAAAAAGCAGCAGGCGATATCCGTTTCTGAATTCTTCACCAAGAACAGACACCTTCTGGGATTTGACAATCCGAGAAAAGCACTACTCACTGCGGTAAAAGAGGCGGTTGATAACTCGCTGGATGCCTGTGAAGAGGCAAGGATATTGCCGGAGATAGCCGTAAAAATAGAACCGGTTAAGGACCAGAAGGATAGATTTTTAATTACTGTAACAGATAACGGCCCCGGAATTGTAAAAAATCAGATACCACAGATATTCGGCTCACTCCTTTATGGATCGAAGTTTCATTCCCTCAAGATGTCACGCGGGCAGCAGGGAATCGGAATATCCGCGGCTGCCATGTATGGCCAGATTACGACCGGCAAACCTGTAAAAATAATCTCAAAAACATCATCGAAAAAAGATGCCTGTTTTTTTGAACTCCGGCTCGACATGAAGAGGAACCAGCCGGTTGTACTCAAAAATGAGCAGATGGAGTGGAAGCTAGCACATGGAACTGAGGTAGAATTTGAGATTGAAGGAAAATATCAGAAGGGGCGCCAGTCGGTAGACGAATACATCCGCCAGACCATGATCGCAAATCCACACTGCGCCATGACATATTGCGCTCCCGATGGAGAAAAATTGGTATATACAAGAGAAACCGCCCATCTGCCACCGGAGCCAAAGGAGATAAAACCACATCCATACGGTGTTGAATTAGGGATCTTTTTAAGAATGCTCCATGGAACAACCGCAAGAAACGTTAAAACGTTTCTGCAGAATGATTTTTCACGCATCTCACCTAAAATTGCCGGGGCAATTTTAAAATTAGCCGGTGTATCCCATTCCCAGAGACCTGCTGATATTGCCGCAGGCAACGCCGAGGGTATCTATAGAGCAATTGAGCAGGTAAAAATTATGAACCCCGCTACGGATTGTCTGGCTCCAATCGGAGAGGCTTCAATCCTGAAAGGTCTGGAGCGGGAGGTGAAGGCGGACTTCTATTCCGCAATATCCAGACCACCCTCGGTCTATCGTGGAAACCCATTCATAATTGAGGTTGGACTCGCGTGGGGTGGGGAACAGTCAATGGAAGAGCCGACCACACTTCTCCGGTTTGCCAACAGGGTCCCCCTCCTCTATCAGCCTGGGGCTTGCTCTATTACCAGAAGCGTTGTTACTACCGACTGGAAAAATTACGGCCTTACACAGCCGAGGGATTCTGTTCCTATAGGAGCACTTACGATCTTCGTGCATATAGCATCCGTCTGGGTTCCATTTACATCAGAGAGTAAAGAGGCAATCGCGGATTATCCGGAGATTAAAAAGGAGATCCGCCTTGCACTTCAGGAGTGCGGACGAAAGCTCTCGACATACCTAAGTCATAGACGAAGGGCTCAGGAGGAGGGCAGGAAAAAGGGATATATCGAGACATACATACCTCATATTGGTGAAGCGCTAAGGGAGATGCTCAATTTTTCGGAAAAAGAGGAGCAAAAGATCGTCACAAATCTTCGTACAATGCTGGAAAAAGGAAAGATTCATGGTTAGTAAATTACTTACAAGTCCACTGAAGGCCATTAAAGAAACTGCCCAGTCAATGAAGGCGAAGATAGACAAAAGGGTCAAACCTGAGATGAAATTTCCTGTCCGCTCTCTACAAAACGTCAAATACAGACCCAATATCGGCTACTTCGAGCTCGGAAATAAATTCAAATCACGCACACTTACCTACAACACTGTAAAATCATTCGCCCAGACACTTCGCATGATGTCTGTCTCCAAAACCCTTATAGAAACCGATGATTTCGCAAGTAAGAGAGAGATGTACTATATCTCAAAAAACTGGGACGAAGCGCGCTTCGATGAACAGCCGGAATCCGATACGGTCATGGATGATATTGAGGCGCTCTACATGGTAAACCGGGAACAGCTTGGGTTTATCCCCGAAGAAAAAGGGGGCGAGGTTGCCGGATCCCTGATCGTCGTCGACAAGGATAACGACACCGGAAAAACGCTGAAGATCGACTGCACCAAATTCGGATCGGGAGCATATTCGATCCCCATATCCGTTGAGCATCTCAATTTCGAAACCGACGCAAAATTTATTCTGGTCATCGAAACCGCAGGTATGTTCCAGCGCCTCGTTCAACACAATTACTGGAAAAAAGCGAACTGCATCCTTGTCTCGATGGGGGGTGTTCCAACAAGGGCCTGCAGAAGATTCATCCGCAGGCTCTCAGAAGAGAAGAAGATCCCCGTCTATGCATTCGTCGACTGCGATCCATACGGGATAGGAAACATATACCGTACATTAAAAGTCGGCTCCGGAAACGCCGCCCATATAAACCAGTTCTTCTGTGTTCCGGACGCAACATTCCTTGGCATCACACCGGAAGATATAAAAAAATACAAACTCCCTACCCATCCACTGAAGGATGTAGACATAAAAAGAGCGCGTGACGCAGTAAAAAACGACCCTTTCTTTAAACATCACAAGCAATGGATCAACGCATTCGATGAGCTCCTTAAAATGGGGGTCCGCGCTGAGCAACAGGCACTTGCAAAGCATGGTTTAAACTACGTCATCGACAAATATCTTCCGGACAAAATCAAAAAACCTGGAGACTTTCTCCCATGAAGAAGATTATCTTTCTCTTTATTGGAATTATTTTCATCACCGGCTGCGGAACCCCATCCCGGAAACCCGAAGGACCAATCCTAAAACCATCTGTGATGCTCACAGACGCGGATTTCAGAGAGACATGGTTTGCAACAATCGCAACAGTAAAAAAGTTTCCACTAAAAGCCGTCGACAAAAACAGCGGTCTTATCGAAACCGACTGGATTAACTATCACTCCGATCTCTATACAGACACATTTGGCGGAGACACCGTTCCAGAGGAAGGGAGATTTAGACTGAGAATTCATGTTGTTGAAAAGTTCGATGCCCCCAAGACAAGAATCAGCATTACAAAATACGACCAGCTCTCCGGCTTCCTTCCAAACACCTATATGGATGTGGCTTCCAATGGCGTAACCGAAGCAACCCTCCAATACAGAATAAAGAGACAAATTGAGATGAACAGGAGACTACAATCAAAGGGTATGCGCCCTCTCCCCATCAGGGTCCCTGAACTCGAAGGCCTGCCTTCAACAACTGATTAATCGTCATTGCGAGCCACCACGTCATCCTGAGCGGAGCGAAGGATCTCTTTGTCATTGGCGAGCGCCGTCATTTTTTCTTTTCGTTCTTGATAAAAAACATAAAATCCGACTACACTGTAGTCACTACACTTAATCAGCCCAAAATCAAAGTAGTTGAAAAATATTAGCAAAATCCGCTGGAGATACTATTTTTATACCATTATATTTTTTTAATGGAATAATGTGTTTTTTATCACCGGTTATAATATAATCAGCGTCAGCTGTAATCGCACATTCAAGAATTCTATTGTCAGTAGGATCAGCCTTAATAATATCTATTCGCTCTGAAGGATATACTAAGTTACTTACGCTAAGCAGCAACTCAAGAAATTGCTCTAATGTATTTTTTTCAATATCGAATTTCTCAGTCAAAACCCTTTTAATCTCTGTTATAATATCTGGAGAAATGGCATGTTTAAAGCGCCCAGAAATAATTTTTCTAAAAATTTTATCTTGCTTTCCGCCAGGAAAAATAAAAGAAGAGATCAAAACATTTGTATCACAAACCACTATCATTGTTACTTCGAAGCTCTTAATTCATGTATTAATTTTTCAACATCATCTTCAGATTTCACTCCCTTTTGCAAAGCTTTAATAGCCAGCTCACTTTGAATGGCTTCAAATCTACGCACATTCATATAGTATCTTGTAGCTTCCTGAATAACGCCACTCAAGGTTCTATGTTCCTTTTGGGCAAGCCGCTTCAGGGCCTTCTCTAATTCACTGGGCAAGGTAATACTTGCTTTTTTGGCACCGGATGATTTCATACTACCAATAGTACTACTTTATCCTACCATGTCAAGTACCAATTCGCGTCACACGCACGCACATGCAACCCATTAATATTACTATATCTTTTTAATCCGGGGATGATTGTTTACCGGAATCTAACTCATTAATTCCGGTGGAATTGTCACTGAAATGGTTTTTCTGCCATCCTTCGAAGGAGATTGCTTCGTCGGCCCTTCGGGCCTCCTCGCAATGACGTCTACGTCATTCCGGGCCGAAGGCGAAGGAATCTCAACGGGAGGGATTGCTTCGTCGGGGCTTCGCCCCTCCTCGCAATGACGATTTACCGTGGGAAAAGCTACCTCGAATTTCTTCTCGACCCTTTCCCGTCTTGGAGCCCTTTTGAAATTATCAAGGTTAAAAATAAGCCTGAATTTTGAAAACGCCGATGTTAATCTGGAGAAATTAATCCTATAACCGATTTTTAAATCACCCCTTTTGATATTTTGTGTCTTATTCTTCGCTGCTATAAAAGCCTCTAACTCTTTCTCCTTGGCCCTCTCGTAGGCCTTGTCCCTCTCCTCCTCGAGATTTCGCATCTCACTCTCAAGGGCCTTCAGCTCTAGCTCGCTCTCCCGCTCCGCCATCACCCTCTCTTTTGCGGCGAGCCTACCCGCAAGCTCTATCTTCTCTTTTGCCTCTAGGAGGTTTTTCGCCTCCTGCTCCTTCATCTCTGAATAGACCTTCTCCCTCTCCAACTCCAGATTTCTGACCTCCTGTTCAAGGGCCCTTTTATGCAGCTCCGACTTTCTTATGGCCAGAAGCTTCTCTTTTATCGCGAATTTATTCACCGTTTGCTGCTTACCGAGTCTCTTTGAAAGATGATCAATCTCCTCGTTTTTCTCCCTGAGATCCTTCTTGACATGAATTATCGTCTTTAAAACAGTATCAATCTCTTCGCCAGGAAATGCTTCATTGGGTCTTTGGACCTTCACACCTTGGGGCATCATTTCGGAGGAGATTGCGGAGCCTGTCCTGAACGCAGTGAAGGATCCCCTTCGCCCCTCCTCGCAATGACGAACAGATCCTTCGCTCCGCTCAGGATGACGTGAATGCTCAGGATGACGTGAATGCTCAGGATGACGTGAATGCTCAGGATGACGTGGATGCTCAGGATGACGTGAATGCTCAGGATGACGTGGGGGCTCGCAATGAGGAGTGGGCCTTGAAACTATCCAGGTGTCGTTATTTGCAGGTGGAATATTTTGCGTGGCTGATTCCATTTTTGCCGGCTTTGTCATTGTCCAGTCATCGAGGAAGGCCTCGGCCGATGGTAAATCGTGGTAGAGGTGAAACTCGTCTGGCGTAGGCGCTCTTTTCCACCACCGCCTTACCCACTTCCACGTCAATAGCGATAAAAGAAGGGTACCGGCAATGACAATAACGGCTATTTCAATGAAGATTATATTAGGTAACCACTGACTCCATTGGGTGAGGAGCTTCACAAACTACCCCCCATTTTATGAGGCATCAACACGCTCTTTGAGCTCTTTACCAACCTTGAAGAATGGGAGTCGCTTTGGAGCAACAGAGATTTTATCACCCGTGCGTGGATTCCTGCCTGTGTAGGGTTTGTATGATTTTGTAACAAAAGAGCCAAAACCACGAATCTCAATCCTCTCGTTCTTAGCCAAAGCGTTAATCATAGTCTGGAATATAAGCTCAACCAGATCTTCAGCCTTCTTATGAGAGATATTTCCTTTTTCTGCAACCCGCTCTATCAGCTGTGATTTATTCATAGGCTTGCCCTTTCTCCTAACAATGTTAGGGAATTCACACATGCAGGTCAAGCAACTTCCTCTCTAATTTCATTGTCTTGTAGGGCTTTAGTTGCTAGCCTCCCGAAAATCATGAGCTCAATAAATCCTCCTTTGAGAGCAAGGGTCAGAACACTCTGGGTGTTTACCCTCCTGATAGTTGGATCTGTTATCACATTTGTAATCCATATCCGTGGAGAGCTCCTTCAGAAAGAAAACCTGATTAGCTCAATACTGCTCAGCCTTGGTGGAATAGCTGGTATAGTTACCTCCCTTTTTCTTGCTGATGCCCTTCGTCAAAACGAGAAACACAGATTTAGATCGATCTGGTTTCGGGCAGGCCTTGTCGTCTCACTTTTTACCCTCTACGCAATCTTCTTCCTGGTAAAACCCCCAATATCGCTGGTGGACCTGACTCTACTTTTAATACAATCATTTATATTTTCAGCGTTTATTTACTCCCTAAAATCGAGGGTAGAACTAGACCAGGATCAGATCACAATCTCCTCGCTCACCGGCAGACGCACGCTAGCGTGGAAGACGATAACATCGGTCAGATGGCTCGACAGTGGGACAATAGCGATGCTGGGCCCGGAATATCCGAAAGAGGTAATCCTTCCACTCTTCACATTCACAAATAAGGCAGAGATCCTCAACTACTTTATTCACCAAACCCGGATTTTTGAAAAGGACACAGACATAGAAAATTTTTTACGCGGTTCTAATTTTAAGAAGTAGATATTTTTACTTCGCGGCGTTCAATTTATTGTAGAGTGTGCCCCTCGTAATCCCGAGAGACTTGGCAGCCAATGTTTTATTACCGTGATGCTGGGCAATAACCTTGTTAATCACCTCTGCTTCGAACTTCGCAACAACCTGATCCAGGGTTACGCCGCTTGGTGGATTATCCGTTGCCGATATCGTTGGAACCTTTATTGGCGTCACGGAAGATGATGGAGCATCAGTGTATGTTGCAGCCCCCCCCTGTAGACGCTCAAACGACTTGGCATTCTCAATAGCAATCGATGCCTGATTGGCAAAGAGATTAAAGAGTTCAAACTCCTTTTGAGCATAGTTGCCTTCGATAAGAAGGACACCAAAACATCTGTTGTTTTGCTTTAACGGCGCGGTCAGCACACCCTCTTTTTGCAGTGACGTTACACCGGACACACTGCTTGAGGGGGTTGAAAGCTTTCCTCTACCACCTTGATGACACTCCTTCATTAAGCCCCATAAACGATCATATGGCGGAACTTGAATCTGCTTTGGATCAAAACCGCGGGCGGCCTTAACCACTAGAGACCCCCCATCAACAACTGCCAACCCAACCCTTTTTGCTCCAAAGAGGGAGAGGGCACCATCAACTATGATCCCATACAGCGGCACAGTGCTGTGCTCAAGCGTCAAATCCCCCTGAAATTCAATCAACTGCATCATTAAAGCTTCAGGGCTTTTTGGTCCCTCATATCCTACAACCGGTTTTTTAAGTGGCGTTCCCATCACTGACTCATATCGGCTGGTTTCTAAGATACTGAACAGTAAAAATTATGAAGAAATGTTAAAACCGGTTGGGGTCATTCCCGCGAACGCGGGAATCCAGACCCCCGTTTTCACGGGGATGACGCATCGGCTCGGAATAACGTTAAAGTAGTACTTTAACAACCACGCATAGAAATGCGATTTATAGCTCAAAAATCATAATAGATATTTACCGTAAGGTTTTAATTCCAAAATAATCGTAGCCATTTTATACTTATATGAGCATCTTTCTCATGGAGCCACTTCAATGATCCGCTTAGTGATAACGCTAGCAGGCTGGATCCTCGCCCCGTTGGTGGTCGCTAAGTACCGCAGACTCTGTTCCACATGTAATGAAGTGCAATTTAAATTGTTAATGAAATTTATAAAAACAAACGCGAATTCACATTTCGGAAGAGAACATAAATTTTCAGAGATAAAAACCAGAGAGGATTTTAAAAGGCTTGTCCCTATCAGAACCTATTCTGAATTTGAACCATATATAGAGGCGGTGCGTGAAGGAGAAACTCAGGCGCTCTTCAGCGCCAAGGAGAAGGTAATAGCTTTTCACCTCTCTAGCGGCACAACCGCGACTCCCAAATATATCCCGGTCACCAAAACCTTTTATAAACATCACAAACAGATATGGGGGTATTATTACGGCTATCTCTTTAAGCACAACCCAGGGATTCTTCGTGGAAAGATATTTCCATTCTACTCACCCGTATCCGAATTTTTTACGGATCTAGGGGTGCCATGCGGATCGGACAGCGGTTTAATAGCGGAAAAACAGTCGAAGCTGCTCGCGAGCACCTACGCTGCACCCTGGGAGGCTTACCAGATTCAAACAATAGATGAAAAATATTACGCACTGGTACGGTTTGCCATTCAGGAGGATGTCTCGTTCATTATAGGATCAAATCCAATAATAATGCTCTACATGGGAAGGATTCTGAACGCCAAGAAGGAACAATTTATAGAAGAGATCCGTACCGGGGTAATCGACGAAGGGTTGAATATTCCTGAAAAGATAAAAACGGCCCTGAGAAAAAAGGCAAAAAAATTACAAAGCCCAAAAAGAGCCGCGCAGCTTGAAAGAATCATGAAAGAGACAGGAACACTCAGGCCAGTAGATATATGGCCTAAGCTCTGCGTTATAGCGACATGGAAGGTTGGAACCTTGAACCTCCCGCTCGAACTCTTTCCAAACTACTTTGGAGATCTGCCAATCTGGGCCCTCGGACTCCACTCATCCGAGGGAAGATACTCGATAACATTGGATGCTGAAGGGAGCTGGGGATGCCTGGCAATCACAAACAACTTTTATGAATTCATACCTGAAGCTCAAAAAGATCTTCCCAACCCAGAAACCAAACTTGCGCATGAACTCGAGACTGGAGAGAGGTATGGTCTGATCATTACAACTGCGAGCGGCTTCTATAGATATAATCTGGAGGACCTGATCGAATGCGTTGGGCATTATGAAAAAGCCCCGATGGTCAGGTTTTTAAACAAAATATCACAAAACCTCAACCTGCAGGGCGCGAATATTTACGAGTATCAGCTTGTAGAGGCGGTACGGCTGGCAATAAGAAAATACCACCGGTATGTTCAGTATTTTCAATTCCACCCCACTACAAACAAATTCGGGAAAAGCGCGCTGGCGGGGATATTCGAACACCAGGATGGAATCGGGCCCCCCGAATGGAGGGATTTTTTGAATACTGCTGATAAGGGACTTCAAAAGATTAACCCCGATTATGGAAAATTAAGATCTGCCGGCAAGATCGGGCCAATGGAGCTAAGGATTGTGCCTGAACACACCTTTGAGAATATAAAGAGAGAAAGGATTAAGACCTCCGGAATAAGACTGGTAGAGCAGTTTAAACACAGATACCTGGTCGAAGACCCATATCACCATCAACAATTCATAATCATGGATACCCTTGATGAAGTTGCCTAACAACCATTTAATCTGCTAAATATTCATAGATGCTTTACGGGGAAGAGTTAATAAAAAACAGTGAACTAGAATCGTTTGAGAATCGAACGAAGATTAGAAGATATTGGGTGGAGTTTTCCTGCCCTGAATTCACCTGCTTATGTCCCAGATCTGGTTTCCCGGACTTCGCAACCATAAATATTAAATACAGGCTGAAAAGTCCAGTTTTAAACGATTAAGAATTGTTTTGAATTATTTTTTGTTCTGAATTTGCTTGGTAGCTGCAGTGGCGATACTTAAATTACTTTGAAAACGTAATTTTACTTTATTCCATTTTATTTCATCAAAGCTAATCCATTTAATTTCTTTAATCTCTTCTGGATTACCCTTATTTGAGACTTTGTCAGGTTGTAACAAGTAGCAATTAAATGCGATAAATTTATCCTGCTTATCGACCAAATCTCCAACAATTACCTCACTTCCAGTCTCTTCTCTCGCCTCTCTGGATGCTGTACATACTGCAGGTTCTTCATACTGAAGGCTGGAGGGCTGTAGAAGAGAGCCCTTCTCCTTAAGGTCATTTGCGTTAGTACTCGGTTTTCCACCCGGGAATGCCCAACCATTATCATTTGGTCCATTGTCATTTAAAACCATCAGAAAGCTAATCTTACCATTTTCATTTTTTGAGATGACGCATCCAGCGTTGCTTATTAATGTTCCATATTTTTGAATGGTCTCTGTATTAACACGACAAGCATTTATTGGTGCTGTAGCGTTGGCTTGAAAAGAAAAAAGTACAAAAGAAATGAAGGTAGAAAAAAACAACCTCATATGCACTCCAGTTTTTATTTGTGGATTCTATTTCAAAGATGAAATTGAGTGAGTATGGTATACCAACTAGGCAAACCGGACACAAATTCATGGTAGGATTGGCCCCGAATCCTGCATTTTGATGTCATTCCGGCGAAAGCCGGAATCCATATAAGCTGTGCTGATCCCGGCTTTCGCCGGGATGACGAGTTAGAATTTGCGATTCACTTTTTAAATTTTAATAGCTGAATGATTTTAACTGGTTTCAGAATTTATGCAGGATTCGGGTTGGCGCCATTGTTATTGATAACGTTAGCATGGAGAGTAGAAATGCATAATAAGCCAGTCGCATTCAATAAACGGTTAAAATGGTTAATTTCATAGCGTAATGAGTTCCCAACTAATCGATATTACTGATATTATTTTTATTATATAATAACCATTGTAACCATCATTATATTTGGGTATAATTTTTATAGAGGTGACGGTTGTGAAAAAAAATTTAACTGCAATTGGCGGAAGCTTAGGCTTTATCATAGACAAACCTATTGCTGAACTCTATAAACTTGATCGCAATACGCAAATCGAAGTCATTCCAAAAGAAGATGGTTTAAACATCCGCTTTCTCAGAGAGAAAGCACCCAGGGCCAGTGATGAAGAGGTCACAAAAGCTGCTGGAGATGTTAATAAACGTTATGGAAAAATGATGAAGAATTTAGCTAAATAATATGCAACCTAAATTTCTCACCATTGATCAAGTCATAGCACTACATAAACTTCAGATTGATAAATTCGGTGGTTCTCATGGCGTTAAAGACGACGGGCTTCTTCTCTCTGCCCTTGCACAACCTGAATCAGGTTTCGGCGAAGAGTGTTTTCATAAAGACTTGTACGAAATGGCTGCTACCTATCTTTCCCACTTAGTAAAAAACCACGCCTTCCACGATGGGAACAAGCGTATCGCTGCTCTTACTGCCTCTGTATTTCTTCAGGTAAATGGCCTCAAGGTAACCGCAGATGAAGATGAATTTGAAAAACTAGTTTTGGATGCAGCTCAGAGTCTGAAAACCAAGGAAGAAATCGCAGATTTTTTTAGAAAAAATACATCCCCTTATCCCACAATATCTTAAAAGAAACTATATATTGTTTGTAGAGTTCAAGATTTGACTCCCATATCCATCATCTTATTCTTTTATTCTTCGACTCCGATTTTCTAATGAGCGTCATCTTGAAAGGTCTCCTGAAAAATTCTTTGAAAAACTCCAAAAGTACTGGAATCATACAAGACAAGAATAACAGTTTCTAAACTTCTATTTTCTGTTCTCATAAATTCATTAATTGCCTCTATCTCTGGATGAAGTTGCCTAACAACCATTTAATCTGCTAAATATTCATAGATGCTTTACGGGGAAGAGTTAATAAAAAACAGTGAACTAGAATCGTTTGAGAATCGAACGAAGATTAGAAGATATTGGGTGGAGTTTTCCTGCCCTGAATTCACCTGCTTATGTCCCAGATCTGGTTTCCCGGACTTCGCAACCATAAATATTAAATACATCCCGGATCAGAAATGCCTAGAGCTGAAGTCACTTAAACTTTATATAAACAAGTTCAGGAACCAGAAGATTTTTCACGAGGATGTAGTAAATATTATCTTGGACGATTTAATAAACCTTCTTGACCCAATAGAAATAGAGGTTGTTGGGGATTTCAGTGTCCGCGGAAATATCAAAACCATCGTCAGGGCCAGTCATAAAAAACCAATTTTTTCCTAAGGAGTCACAAACATGAGAAAAGAATCACTCGATTTTCTTAAAAGATTAATTACAACACCCTCACCTTCCGGTTTTGAGACAAAGGGAACCAAGGTGTGGCTCGACTACGTTAAGCCATTTGCGGACAAAACGTTTATAGATTCATATGGAAACGCGTTCGCTGTTTTAAATCCGGATGGAGACCCTAAGATTTTTATTGCAGGTCATAGCGACGAAATCGGCATGATGGTTAATTACATCGATGACAAAGGATTTATATACCCGAAGGCAATCGGAGGCCTCGATTTCACGGTCTCAAGGGCAAAGCGTGTGATAATCCATTCAAAAAACGGCCCGCTAAAAGGTGTTCTTGGGGCAACGGCAATTCACATCTGGTACAAGGCTGACACCCCACCTAAGCAACCCAAGCTTCACGAGCAATACATAGACATCGGCGTCTCCTCCAAAAAAGAGGCAGAGAAATTGGTCAAAATCGGCGACCCAATCACATACATCGATGACTTCGAGATGCTTAAGGGAGAGGTTGCCGTAGGAAGGGCCTTTGACAACAAGATCGGAACATTTACCGCGGCAGAGACGTTACGACTCTGTGCAAAGGAGAAGAAAAAACTAAGGGCATGCATTGTCGCGGTCAGCGCGGTACAGGAGGAGATCACCCAAGGGGGCGCAAGAATGGCCGCGCAAAATATAAATCCAGATTTAGCCATCGTCGTTGATGTCACCCATTCAACCGATTCACCCGGCATCGATCCAAAAGAGTTCGGGGATGTAAAGCTTGGAAAGGGCCCGGTACTGACATTTGGTTCAGTCAACCACCCAGCGATTCTCAGCAGACTGGAGGGTGTGGCAAAGAAAAAGAGGATAGAGGTTCAGAGAGAGGCAAATGGCTCAAGAACATATACGGACGCCGATGTGGTCTTCACGGTTCACAAGGGGGTCCCGACTGTTACACTCGGGCTCCCAAACAGATACATGCACACACCGGTTGAGATGATAAATCTTAAAGACCTTGAAAAATTAAACAATCTATCCGCAGCATTTGTCCTGGATTTAAAAGCAAAAGAGAGGTTTAGTGTAAAGGTTTAATATTTTTTGATCCCAGTTTTTTCGAGAACCGCTGTCAATCCACGATCTAACGTCGCTAATGGAAGACCAAGCCTTAACGCTAATTCCAAATATGCGGCATCATACGCGGATATTTCATGGTGACGAGCAAGTACTAAAATATCCTTCATAACATCTGATTTTTCATCGATTATAATTGGCAACTCAGTAATAATTGATAAGAATCTAGTTGCCTCTGTTGTGCTAATTCGTTTTTTTCGTTCAGCTAAAGTCAAAACATTACATACTTCGTAGCACCAAAGAAATGGTACAACCGCTTCAGCATCCTCAAATGAATATAATATTTTTGCAACGTAAGAATCAGACTCTTCCCTAAAACACCAGCCCATAGTGACAGAACAATCCAAGACAAACTTATTCAATATTTACGTCCTTCTTTGATTAAATCTCGGACATTTAAACCCCCCAATGACCTATCCCCACGAAATTTTAGCACTTTCTCTATAGAAGATTGCATGTCCCTACGTTTGGCCCGTGAAATTGGTATGAGCTGGGCCACTGGAACTCCATGCTTAGTAATCGTAAATTCCTCGCCCTTGCTTACCTTTTCCAGCAACTTTGGTAGATTCGTCTTCGCCTGATATGAACCTATCTTTTTCACGTTTCCTCCATATAGACTAGTCTAAGTCTAGTCTATATCTGCCTCGGGGTCAATACCAGTATTTTTAATGCCGGAATCCTGCATTTTGTGTCATCCCCGTGAAAACGGGGATCCAGATTCCCGCGTTCGCGGGAATGACATGGGTCGCTCGAAATGACGATTGCACGCAAAATTTACGAAACACTCTACTAGATTTTCACCTCAAAACCTGCGAAATAAAACCCTTTGTTCTCTCATGCAACGGGGAATTGAAGAGCCTTTCAGGAGTCCCCTCTTCAATAATTTTACCAGCCTCCATGAATACAACCCTCTGGGCCCTGTTCCTTGCCAAACCCAATTCATGGGTAACTAGAATCATCGTCATCCCTTCATCCGCAAGCCTTCTTAAGACCTGAACAACCTCCTGCACCAATTCTGGATCGAGCGCGGAGGTGGGTTCATCACAGAGCATAAGCCTTGGCGACATTGCAAGCGATCTCGCAATCGCCACCCGCTGCTTCTGGCCACCGGAGAGCTGATGTGGAAATGAGTTGGTTTTATCAAAGAGGCCAACCTTTTTCAGCATCTCCTCCGCAATCTCGTCTGATTCTATTTTTTGAATCCTTTTCACCGCTCTTAGAGGAACTGTTATATTTTGTTTCACTGAAAGATGGGGAAAGAGATTAAAATGCTGAAAGATCATGCCCATATTCTGTCTTAAATTTTTGGGAATGGTCTCCCGGGGCCCAAACGCTTTTCCCCATAGAGACAACTTCCCATCATCCAATCTTTCGAGCTGATTAATACAGCGAAGAAGCGTTGATTTTCCGGAGCCACTTGGACCAATTAGGGCGACCACCTCCCCCTCTTGCACCTCAAAATCGACCCCTCTTAACGCGTGAACGTTGTTATTAAATATCTTGTGAGCATTTTTTAGCTCTACGATAAGGCGGCTCATGAAACCCTCGCCTTCATCCTCTTTTCCATTAAACCAACTAACCTGGAGAGCGGAAAACAGATTACGAAATATAGAATCGCGTTCATGATCCAGAATTCAAACGAGGCAGCGCTATTTGAAATTGCCTGCTGGGTTGCAAGCGTCAACTCCTGAACCGCTATCACCGAAAGGAGCGAGGAATCTTTTATCGTCGAAACAAGCTGCCCCGTTAAAGATGGAAGTGAGATCCTTATTGCCTGAGGCATAACGATAAGCCAGGTGGTCTGCGCGCTACTCATCCCAAGCGTGTACGCGGCCTCCCTCTGCCCCTTATCCACGGATTCTATCCCTCCGCGGATTATCTCGGCTATATAGGCGCTTGTAAAAATGGAGAGCGCGGCGATGCCTGCAACTATGGCCGACAGATTAAAGACCGAACCAATTACAAAATAACCGATCAAGATCTGCACAAGAAGCGGGGTATTCCTGACAACCTCGATAAAAACAGCATATATATCCCTGACAATCGGAATCTTAGAGATTGAAAGAAGCGAAAGAAGTGTTCCAATAATGGAAGCGAAAAAAACCGAAGCCACACTGAAAATCAGTGTAGTAATAAGCCCTCGTTTTATAACAATAGTCCACTTAGGAATCGTCTCCCACTGCCAGTGGTAGGCAAAGCTCCTCATTAAAAGCCAGCTTACGACGGAGCAAATTAATATTACAAAAGTGAGCCTTACTGGTCTTGATAATAAAATAGATGGAGTATTGGATACACCCATCTACTCAAGCCAACCAGGGTTGTTCATATACTTGTCGACCATTGCCTGAAGCCTCCCGTCACCCTTTACCTGTCTCACAAAATGATTCAGCCATAAAATAAAATCCGGATCACCACGACGAACTGCGAAACCAAGAGGTTCAAACGTAAATGGTTCTAGGAGTGTATACGTCTTATCCTTAAACTTATTATAATAGTTTAATACCAGAGGTTGGTCATAAACAAAGGCATCTGCCCTTCCAAAGGCAACCTCCTGAGCAGCATCCGCCTCCCCCTTAAAGACCTTGATCTTCGCCTTTGGAAGATTTTTTTGAACCGCAAACTCTCCCGTAGTTCCAAGCATCGCGACAACCGTATAGCTAGGAGAATTTAACTGCGACACCTCTGTGATCTTCCCGAGATATTTTTTATTAAGAAGCACGGTCTGTCCGGTAAAGAAATATGGATCCGAGAAGGAGACCTTTTTCGCCCTCTCAAGCGTGATGGTCATACCACTTGCGATCAGATCAAACTTTTTTGACATCAGTGACGGAATAATCCCATCCCACGCGGTATTGATGATTGTAAGCTTTACCCCAAGCTCTTTAGCCATCTCATTTGCTAGAGCAACATCGAGTCCTACAATCTCCCCTTTATTGTTTTGCACCTCGAACGGATAGTAACCGGCATTTAGTCCAACCCTTAACTCTCCACGCTTTACAATCTCATCCAGAATATTTTCGGCAGGATTGTTTGTCACCACCTTTGAACAACCAGCAAGAAAAACTACAGTAAAAAATATAATTAATAAATTTTCTTTTTGCCTCATACTCCATCCTCCAGTAGAGGCATTTCTATCATGAATCTGTTAGTTGGCAAATCAGAAAAAACTAATCTGTTGTAACGACGATCTTTCCGATGGATTTTCTACTCTCCAGAAGTTTGTGGGCTTCGGAGATCTGATCAAATTTAAAGGTATGTTTAACCAACGGTTTGAAAACACCCTTTTTGTAGAGCTCCATCAGCTCTTTCATCTCTTCAGCCATAAGCTCCGGGCGCTGCTCGGAAAGACGTAGCATATTAACACCGATCACACTCTTGGACGCCTTTAGAAGATCGAAGGCCATAAACCTTTTTGCCCTAAACCATATCCATAAAAGCTTAAGAATATTTTTCCCTCTCGCACCCATGATTGAGGCAACACCAAAGACAACTAGACGTCCTCCGGCTCGAAGGATTCTCATCTCTTTTGGAATATTCGGCCCGGCCAGGGAGTCGAGAATAACATCAAGTTTTTTCCCCTTGGTGAGTTTTCGGATCTCTTTTACGTAGTCCTGCTTGTTATAATTTATCGCGTAATCGACACCAAGCGATTTCAAGACAGGAATCTTATCGTCAGAGCCACATGTGCCATAAACCTCAGCCCCCAAATATTTCGCAAGCTGAACTGCGATTGATCCAACCCCTCCTGCGGCAGCATGCACAAGAACCCTGTCCCCTTTTCTGATTTTAACAGCCTCGGCAAGGCAGTGATAAGCGGTTATTCCATTCACTGGAAGTGCAACCGCCTCCGCGTCATTCATTTCATCCGGGATTTTTACAGCCGCGAAAGATTGCGTAAGAATTTCATCCGCGTAACCACCAAATCTGGTTCCAGCAAGAACATGGTCACCCCTTTTCAGATCCTTTACGTTTGCTCCCACCTCCGTGACATGCCCAACCACCTCATAACCAAGTATTGCAGGCAGTGGTGGCGTATCGGGATAGAAGCCAAGCCTTGCCAGCACATCGGCAAAATTGATTCCAAATGCCTTAACCCTGATCTTTACTTCATCAGGTCCAGGAGCAGGGAGGGCTCTCTCACTGATCTTAAACGCACCTTCCGGTGGACCATTCTTAACAAGTTCAATAACGCGCATTATATAATTCCTTCCGCAATATTTTTGAATGCAATCACAAAGAGAAAATTCGAAAATTCCGTTCTAGACATTATTTAGATTTAATTTTTTACGTATCTTCTTCAGATTCTCTTCCGCAATCTTCATTGCTTCTTCATGGGTAAGATTTGGATGTCTCCTCCTGAATTCTCCTTCTTCTTCTTTCCACCATTTTTTAACGTCTGGATCGTTATAATCAATTTCAGGAAGATCCCTTAGATCTTCCGCCATTTCATATTTTTTACCATCGATTATTATTGAATAATCATCAACATTATCTTTTTTTGTATTTGAGGTAGTATTGCCTTGAGACCGCTTTCGCAAGCCAGAGTCTGGCTCTCTTCTCTTTACTTTTTGATTCCGAGTAATATCCATTTTCTAAAATCCTCCTATATACATCAGTAATTAAAGGTATTTCGTCTGGATAAAGATGCTGATAATCATTTTCTTGATACTGTTTGTATAATTTTGCAGCATGTCGAAATAGAGCCCTTAAATTCGAATTATGAAGATATTTTTCATATTCAGCATCTCGATCCCAATAATAAGAATAAGCTGGATCAGCGTCAATTATTGCCTTATCCCTAGACCACTCAGCTTTTATCGTTTTAAGTTCATCTTTTGTGTATAAGTTCGATTCTCGCTTAAAGGCATTCATTAGCCGGGTTTATATTATTTGAGAAGCCCTCTGTAAAGAATATGGAAGTGGCTTAAAAGGGAATGTTTCCCAATCTAGTAGAGTGTTTCATAAGTTTTGTGTACTTTCTACATACTGGGAATGACGACGTAATGTGCAAAACTTTTGATACGCTCTACTAGATATTTTGCTCTTTTCCCGAGCGTAAATGTCATATTTAGTCAAAGTACGCCTTTTATCAAGAGGGTTTTAACCCAAGGCTTTGGCAGCAATCTCGCGCTGAGATCCCTCGCTTCGCTCGGGGTGATGGGTAGTCGCCTCAGAATGACGAAAGTCGTCATCCCCGTGAAAACGGGGATCTCTTCCGTCATTGCGAGGAGGCCCGAAGGGGATCCTTCACTGCGTTCAGGACAGGCTCCGCAATCACTTCGGAGAGATTGCTTCCCCCCACGGCTTCGCCTGGGGGCTGAAGGCTTTTTTCGCTCGCAATGACGTGGGGGCTCGGAATGACGAATAGTCGCCTCGGAATGACGAATCATCGCCTTAGGATGACATCAGCACAGTCTCGATTTCATCATCCATCGCGCAGGCATCATGATAACCGAGGTCAATGAGTGTCCTGGTATAATCCGCGTGGAAAAGGAGATAGCTGATTAAATCGGTCCCCTCCTCCTTCCCGACACCGAGCCCGCGCAAAAAATAACGAATAGTGAGTGGGAGTCTCTTTTCATACTCTGCCGCAATCAAGCCAATATCCTCGCTTGGACTAATCAAACAACCAGAAATAATTCCCGCCTCTCCTCTACCGGCGAGATTTGCCGCACCGCTACCTCTTTTCAATAACTCATTTACCCTCAAAAGATTCTCCCAGTCCGCATCCATATTATCGAGGAATATTGAGTTTAGAAGTATCGCAGCCATCTGCCCAACCGGCGGGTAGTTATAATCTATCGACACATCAGGTGGTACCTCTACTTTTGAATGTCTTACACCGACGGCAATAATCTTCTTCGCCCCAAGCCTTGCAGCGGGTGAGAGTGGCGTATGGAATCTGATAGAACCGTCACCGTAATATTCATTTCCAACCTTTATTGCGGGAAAGAGAAGCGGAATCGCGGAGGAGGCCAATACATGTTCAACATTTATAGGCTGCAGTATACCTATTCTTCTAACCCTGCTCCATGGCTTAAGACCCTCAACACCATGCACGAACGTAACCGCCTTCCCGGTTGAGTAGCTGGTTGCCGTAACCGCGATAGCCCTTAAATCACCGTTTAAAATTGCTTCATTTACAATATCGAATGTCAGAACCTTCTTTACTAAAAGCTGTAAAGGGGTCGTATCTAAAAGGCTTTTTACCTTACCGGCACCGATAATAGCACCAAGCCCAAGGTCAGAAGCCCATGCCGATGTAATTCTTATAAAACTCACAACATCGGTTCTATAGATATGGTGAACAAGCATATTAGCCCAGATACGATCTAATCCCTGAACCGCGAGGTGAAAGTCATAAAAACGTGAGGCAATCGCGGCAGCATTTACCGCGCCCGCGGATGCTCCACAAAGAATATCAAATGGACACTTAGGGGATTTTTTGGCTGAAATCTCAGCAATTCTTCTTAAAACACCAACCTGATACGCAGCTCTGGCTCCACCACCAGACAAAACCAATGCTGTAGACATATGATTTAGATTACATCAGATAACCCAGCCTGTCATTCCCGCGAACGCGGGAATCTATTTCGTCATCCTGAGCGAAGCGAAGGATCTCAACGATTTAACAAGAGATCCCCGTTTTCACGGGGATGACATTTTTCACGGGGATGACGTGTGGCTCGCAATGAAATTAATGTGAAAATCTAATAGATTCATGTTAGTAAGTTATGTATGAACCCAATCCTGACTACTATTGCGGCAATAGCAATCGCACTAGGGGTATTTGTCGATCCGATTCTTTCGCCACCATCAATCGCAATACTTCATGCTATTAAATCCGTAATAAACCCCGCCCCGGTAGGGCCGCTCCTGGTTATTGAATACAACAGTAAAGATAGAAACTATTATAGATCATTACGAACCACATTAAACTTTTTCGCGGAATTTAAGAACAATTCCCTTCTTTTTACGATTCATGACTGGCGAAATCTTAAGGAGCTCTCAAGTGAGTACCCACTACTCCCACTCATAGGATCAACCCTCCCCTCTAAAGCGCCTAAGCAATCCCCTCTTTTCCCGGAATTACCCGCGCCCAATGTATATTCCTATAAATTTCCATCCTATAAAAATGCAGACACCCTCCCACGGATGATATCTGCCGGCATACTTCCGCAAAAGAGCTACCTTAAACAATACAAACCATTCTTCCCGCTCATTTACCATAACAATGAAGAGAAAAGGATCGCGTTCACATCGCCATTCCTGGCAGCGCAACATCTTTTCAGGGATGATCCAAGGAGAAATAAACTAAGAGCCAATGAGCTTCACCAGTTTTCAACAGGCGCTGATATCCCGCTTAATGTTAAGGGGGAGTTTAGAATCAATTACAGACCGGGATTGAATAAAAAGATCCACCATGAGGGTTTACAATCTTTCGAGGGGTTTATTAATTCCAACCCAC
>MGRR01000127.1:0-1438 GCA_001798265.1 Deltaproteobacteria bacterium RIFCSPHIGHO2_12_FULL_43_9 | reverse complement strand
AGCCAGAGGGTTTTGGATAAGATTACGCTCCTTTTGCCGGCTGGAGAAAACCATGAATATCTGCTTCAGGCGTTCAACACACTTGCCACACAGGAGTTTATTCAGGAAATCAACTGGCTAGGCTGGCTTATTTTTGCTATACCTTTACTGCTTTTGATATTTTTCGCAGCCCCATTAAAGGGGTTGCTGATTACAACAGCGGCATATTTACTATGTTCCATTTCACTATACGCATTTGGCAATATAATTACCCCCTTTATATCAGCAGGTTTTAGCACTGGACTTATAATGACTATAATTTTCATATTTTCAGGAAAAAAGAGGCAACAGAAGGCGGCGATTCCCACACCAGATATTTCCAAAAATAAAAAGTGGAATCGCTTTCAGGTGATATCAACAATAAAAAAATCCCCCTCCGCAATCCTCTACAGGGTAATAGATAAGGAGAGAAGAGCCCCCGCTCTACTCAAGGTATTCCTTGAAAAAGGAGGCATATTACAACAGGCGAAGAGACAGCATCTGCGAAGAGCCTATTCACGAATAAAATCACCCTTTTTAGCCAATTTATATGAAACATCGAGAATCGAAGATTATATCTACCAGCTTACGGAGGATAGAGGTGAAATTCCCTTATCCATAGTCCTCAGTGACGGACCCCTAGGTGTTGAAAGAGCAGTAAATATAACCGAACAGATCCTAAAGGCCCTTGAAAGTTGCCACAAAAGTAGACTCATCCATAACAACCTTACACCATCAAACATCCTCCTTGACCGGACCGGCGCCATTAAGCTCACAGACTTTGGATGGGCCCTGTTACAATCCGCTGCGACCCCTATTCCAGTAAATACATTAAAATATAGAGCACCCGAATTAATAGATGAAACAAGGAAACCCGACCCCAAAACCGACCTCTATTCTCTAGGCGTAATAATGTTCGAAATGCTAACCGGGGAAACCCCTTTCAAGGCAAATTCAATTGAAGAATTAAAACGAGAGAAAGAAAATATCCCGCAAACCGGGATAAGGGAGAAAACATTTGAGGTCCCTCAATGGCTGGATAATTTCATTTCAAAACTAATGTCTAGAAAATATGCAGACAGGCCACTCAATGCCACACAGGCCCTCGAATTTCTGCATATTGGTTACGGAAAGTAAACAGGAGATTGCTTCGCTTCGCTCGCAATGACTAATGGGCTCGCAATGACGCATTCGTCATTGCGAGGAGGCCCGAAGGAGATCCTTCACTGCGTTCAGGACGGGCTCCGCAATCCCTACGAAGAGATTGCTTCGCTTCGCTCGCAATGACTAATGGGCTCGCAATGACGTAATGTCATTCCCGCGAAAGCGGGAATCTTGATCCCCGTTTTCACGGGGATGACGTGGGCACTCGCAATGACGCATTCGTCATTGCGAGGAGGCCCGAAGGAGATCCTTCACT
>MGRR01000126.1:2987-12961 GCA_001798265.1 Deltaproteobacteria bacterium RIFCSPHIGHO2_12_FULL_43_9 | reverse complement strand
CTTCGCTTCGCTCAGGATGACGAATGCGCTCGCAATGACGAGAGAGATCCCCGCTTTCGCCGGGATGACATGGTCGCTTGCCGGGATGACATGGTCGCTTGCGATGACGGAACCGTCATCCTGAGGCGAAGCCGAAGGATCTCGAGATTGCTTCGCTGCGCTCGCAATGACGGAACCGTCATCCTGAGGCGAAGCCGAAGGATCTCGAGATTGCTTCGCTCCACGGCTTCGCTTGGGGGCTAAAGGCTTTTTTCGCTCGCAATGACGGAAGAGATCCTTCGCTTCGCTCAGGATGACGAATGCGCTCGCAATGACGAGAGAGATCCCGGCTTTCGCCGGGATGACATGGTCGCTTGCCGGGATGACATGGTCGCTTGCCGGGATGACATGGTCGCTTGCCGGGATGACATGGTCGCTTGCGATGACGGGTTCAATTTTGAAGATAATTTGCATGGTGGGCGCCTCCTGCGTTCTTAGTTCCAGTATCGGGTTATTGTTTAAAATTCTTGACGGTTAATTTGGCGGTTTTTCAGCTGTGCATTAGCTTTAACAATAATTGTTAAGAAGTGTTAACAGCTTGAGAATATTTGTGAAAACTCCCCGATATATTCTTTTAGGAGTGCTATGCAGTGAACTATAATTGTTAAGGAAGGACTTGAGGTTCTTCCGTGAAGGGGTTTATGAAAAGGGAAGTCTCTCAGGGGAGTCAAGCTTCAAACCCAACCGAAAAGATTGTGATTCAGCCGGAAGCAGTACGTAGGTTGCCCGAGTCTTTTTCCGCCAAATTTAAAATTGTTCCGGTAGAAGTCAAAGATGAGGTTCTCTTTATCGCCACTGCTTCGCCTGTTTCAAGCGATGTAATGGCTGAGATTACAAAGGCGGCTGGTGGAGAGGTGAGGTGCCTCTACCTCTCTGAGGAAGAGGTTGAGGGGGCGCGGGTGCGCGCTTATGGAAAAGAGCGTGAACTGGATGCTATTTTCTCCACCCTTGAAGAGGGGCCGAAAATAGATACCTCAGTTGCTCCGGAAACGAGTGCGCTGGATGATGTTTTTTCTCAGGGCCCCGTCTCTAAAGCGATTCACATTTTAATAGATGAAGCGGTCAGGCAGGGGGCGAGTGATATCCATCTTGAACCCCTTGAGGATCATTATCGGATCAGATTCAGAATCGATGGTCTTTTAAAAGAAGTCAGGATGCTGAAGAAGGCGCTTCAGCCATCATTAACATCAAGCACTAAAATTATGGCCGCGCTTGACATCGGGGAGCAGCGTTTACCGCAGGATGGGCGTTTCAATGTGGAAACACAGGGGAGGAAGATCGATCTTCGTGTTTCGAGTTTTCCGACGATGTATGGTGAAAAGATCGTCATGCGTATTCTCGATAAAGAACAGGGTGTGTTTACGCTCGAACATCTTGGCTTTACGGACAGGGAACTTGATAGGCTGGAAAAGATCATTCAAAGACCGCATGGGATTATTCTTGTGACCGGTCCCACGGGGAGTGGTAAATCAACGACCCTTTACGCGATTCTGAACAAAATCTCCAATTTTACGAATAATGTGATTACGCTTGAAGACCCGATTGAATACAACCTTCCCGGCGTGAATCAGGCGCAAATAAATCCCAAAAAGGGTTTAACGTTCGCGACCGGACTGCGGTCAATCCTGAGGCAGGATCCCGATATTATCATGGTCGGAGAGATCAGGGATAGTGAAACAGCTGAGATCGCAATTCATGCCTCACTTACTGGGCACCTTGTTTTGAGCACGCTTCATACTAACGATGCGCCAAGTGCCATTACCCGGCTTATTGATATGGGTGTTGAGCCGTTTCTCGCGGCATCATCCGTTGAGGGTGTGATGGGGCAGAGGCTTTTGAGACGATTGTGTAAGGTGTGCCGCAGGCATTTTAATCCACCGGCAGTGCTTCTGGAAAAGCTGGGTCTCTCTAAAAAGGAGATTAAAGCCCCATTCTATGAAGCAGTGGGCTGCGCTGAATGCGCGGATACGGGATATAAAGGGAGGCTTGCGATTCAGGAGCTTATGATCATCGATGATTCAATCCGTGAGTTAATATACAGGAAGGCTACGGCAACCGAGATAAGGGCAGCGGCAATAAAGGCGGGGATGAAGACCTTAAGGGACGATGCTCTCGTGAAGGTAGAAAAAGGGGAGACGAGCATTGAGGAGCTCTTGAGGATTCTTTCGGAGGTATCAAGTCATGAATCCGAGTGAAGAAACAAGAAGAGAGGGTATCGATAGTGAGAGGATACCACTAGAGGTTCTAAGGTCGACATCTGTTTCACTTGGCGAGGTGAGGGAGATGCTTAGTGAGCTCTCTTTTATGCTTCAGAGCGGCATACCCCTGTTTACAAGTCTGGGGTTGATTTCGAGTCATGTCCGGCAAAATCGCTTCAAAAAAATGATCGAAAAGGTGCGCTTCGATCTCTCTGAAGGTGTTCCGCTCTCTAGCGCTCTCAGACAGTATCCCCGGGCATTCAACCCTGTTCAGACAAGTATGATCCTGATTGGTGAGGCGAGTGGAAATCTGGATGCCGCCCTTGATGACCTGGTTAAGATGATTGACGACGAGAGAGATCTTCGTGATGAAATAAAAAAAGCGGTCGCGTATCCGATTTTCATGGTATCGCTGTCAACCCTTTTAATCCTTGGGATGTTACTTTTCATATTTCCGAAATTCAGAATGATATTTCTTGGGTTCAAGGCGAAGCTCCCGATTATTACGACAATCTTTATGAACGCGAGTCAGTTCATGGTTGAACATGTGGAGTTGATAATCGGTGGATTGGTAATAATTCCTTTTACAATATTTCTTTTTCAGAATGTTACGGCTCTTCGTTATCTCTGGGACAGAAATAAATTCAAGATTCCGCTCTTTGGAAGATTATTCCAGTCGCAGGTATTGGCAAGGTTCGGAAGGATAATGGGAAGCCTGCTCAGTACCGGGGTGCCATTGGTTGAAAGTCTGCAGCTCTACAGGAGTGTCTCGACGAACTTATATATAGGTGAGAGTTTTGATCTGGTAATTGCCCGAGTCAAGGAGGGGGTGCCGCTCTCAGACTCGCTAACGGCATGTTATCTCTTCACACCACTCACAATCCAGCTGATAAAAACAGGAGAGAATACAGGCGAGCTTGATACGATGGCACAGAGGATATTTGAGTTCTACCGGAAACGATTGAGCGCGAAAATAAAACATCTGATCACAATCCTTGAACCTACATTGCTGGCCGTTATGGGGGGGATTGTGTCGATAATGGCGATCTCTGTAATGCTGCCTCTCTTTAGACTTGCCGGGCAGGTGAGGAGGGCGAGATGAGAAAAGACGCCGGATTTACCATTATAGAACTAATAATAACGATCCTCTTCTTCGTTATAGTGATGGCGCCACTGGCTACAATGCTTGGCACAACGATGTCTGGTGGGGTGGATGACAGGGAGAGTATGGTGGCTTTCTCCATCGCGAGGGGTCTTATGGAGGAGATCCAGGCAATGGAATATGAGGATGAGACCGGAAGTCTCTTTGGGAATGAAGAGGTGGTTACAACATGCGACAGGTCATTTTTCGACGATGTGGATGATTACGATATCTATCAGACGTGGGGTGGGTGTGCGCCTCCACGTCAAAAAAATGGTTCCACAATCACCGGGGCGGGCAATTTTACTGAATCAGTTTCAGTACAGAACATTGCCGATATCGATGATTTTGAGGCCCTTGGCTATGTCAGGGACGATTTCAGCGCGGTTGCGGATGGATCGACAGATTCCAAACAGGTAATTGTCACCGTCTCATGGCCAAAGGGTAATTATCAGTTAACAACGGTTATTATGAGGGCAAATGAATAGATGAAAAAAACGCAGGGCTTTTCATTGGTTGAACTTATATTGGCGATGTGTGTCGCGGGGGTATTTTTGTTCCTTCTCGGTTCAATGACGAGGCATATGGTTTCGGTGGTTGATGCCGAGCAGGAGATGATGACCGTTGAGCAGCACGCGAAAAAGATCCATGAATATGTCGCGAGGCTTATGAGGGACGCCAGTGCTTCGTCGATACAAATCGGAGGGACATGTGGGATTCTGCGTTTCAATACCGTTAATTTTGGGGGTGGCACCACATCGCACCATTGGTACTTTTTAACAACCGCGATCAATGAATTATATGAAGAGTCTGACACTAATTGCACGGATGGAAGTCTGATTACTAAGTATCTCGACCCGGCATCGATGCAACTGAGCTTAACCGGTAATATTTTTGAATGGACGATGTTACTTACGGACGGGGTGGATTCAGTCCCGGTCAGGATTGTGACATCACCGAGGAATTTATGAAACGGGCTCATGATATTTTTTATAGAAACAACAAGGGCGCGGTATTGATAATAACCGTCATCGTGGCATTGTTTGTCGCCACACTCGGTCTGACCCTTATCACATGGAGATACTTCGAGGGGAAGGATGTTACCTTCATTATGAGGGAGTCCCAGGTGTTGGCGCTGGCGGAAACCGGTGTGCGGGACACTATTTATCATCTGACAGCGATTGATCCTGAATGGCTGGGTGATACGCCGGTCGATCATCCGCTCAAGGTAGATAGTGAGGTTGTTGGCGTATACAGGGTAAATATAGTCGATCTTGGTGACAATGACAGACAGATTCAGGTAACAGCCTATATTCCGGACGCGACAAATCCACACATAACCAAGACATTGCATGTTCAAGGGACGTTGACCGGTCCATCAAGTGACGAGGTAAATTCGATCTTTCTGTATGGCATCTATGACGGAGGCGGTAGTGGTGTACCATTTGTATTCGATGGCGACTACACATCTTTTCCGATTCAGACAAACACACTCCCCGGGGCGACCAACAAGCAGGTCAGGGGAAGTGTTCATTCAAATACAGGTTTTGCATTTCGCAATGGTAGTGCCACCGTCGTGGATGGGACGGTTTATACCTCAGCGGCAGATGTGGAGGTAACCAACTGGTCAGGAAATTACTCGACGGCCGGTCCGGCGGTGACGGGGCAGAATGTAATAGAAAATCCGGAGCTGGACGCTGACGCGGAGGCCGCGCTTCTGGCAAACGCGGAGGTTGTTTATCTGAGCACAACATCGCTTACCGGAATGATTGATCTTGGAGATCATCTTACGGATGATGGAGACATATTTATCGACGGTGATTTATCAATCGACGCGGTTATAAAGGGTAAGGGATATATTGTCGCGACGGGTAATGTTTATATTGTGGGAAGTATCGTCGGATTATCGACCGGCGCGGTTACAAATATAGTTGCCTTTAATAATATCGAATACAATTTGTCGTCCAACATTGTCGTGATGGGGGGGATGTACGCCGGGAATCAGTACAGAATTATGACTACCGGTGCGTTTAACATGACCAGAGGAAGTATCGCGGCCGCGAATGGATTCGTGGTTGATCCAGGTGCCAATGTTACCATCTCCTGGGATCCAAAGCTTGGTGATCCGGCCGAGAATCCAAACGCGCTTGGTTTCGCGATGGGGGTTGGTGCAGGTGGCGTGGGCGGTGGATCAATCTTTGATTTGAGCGGCGGGGGGTATTGGTATGAAGTTGACTAAAATCAACCAGTGGTGGGATCTGACACCGGCTCCTCAAAAGAGGCTATTGATGATTGTTTTGTTTCTCGCGGTAACGCTTTTGGGGTTGGCAATTTTGAGGCCTTTATATAACGCGGGGTCGAAAAGGTTCGCGAAGGCGGAGGAGCTCAGGGCCGAGGTTAGAAGATTGGAACAGACTGCGAAGACCATAGAGAAGCAGGAGAAGAGCGCTAGTGCTGAATTAAAGGAGCTGGAGAGGGTAATTTTGCAGAATAATCTACAAAAATCGATTCTGCCGGTTTTTTCAACCCTGTTTGCGGCAAAACATGAAGGGGTCGAGTTTTTAGGGATTAAGCCGGGAAAACAACAGAAGAGCAAGACGACTGACGGGAAAAAAATTCCGCCATACATCCCGCTTGAGGTTGTGTTCAGAAGTGATTATCCGACGATTGTTGAATATCTGCATTACATCGAAACGCTAAACAGGCCACTTAAGATTAATACGCTGCTTATAGCTATGGACCAGGATGTCGAGGGGCTGCTTAGAACAACGATTAGTTTTCATCTCTATATCCAGGATACAAAAGCGCAACCCGTGGTTGAAGAACCTCTTGGGGATGAGACGAGGGTGCTGGCGGCGGAAGCAGAATCTGGTGAGCTCTCCTTTGTGCCAAAGGGGATGCAGATAGAAACAGGTGGCGGCCTCCAGGATATTTCACTCTCTCTTACAGGTTTCATCGAGGATAAGGCACTCTTCGGCGAGAATCTCTACGAGGTCGGAGATACTATACAGGGGTGGAGGATTGCCGAGGTTTCATCTCTTGATGGGAAGGTTGTTTTAACTAAAGGGGATAAGAAGAAGGTAATTTCAATCGGGGAATGAACCTATGAAAGAGAAAATAGTATTAGCTACAGCGTTTATCGCGTTGGTTATTTTCCATTCATATCCTGTCTTTGCTTCCGAGCCTGGATTTGTCCGTTCGCCGGCCCAGATTGTGGGCTCCGTCATCCCCAGGGCGAAGCCTGGTACCGTCATCCCCAGGGCGAAGCCCGTCGGGGATCCCTACGACTCATCTGATTCAGATGGTTACTTACCGGTTATTAAAAACAGATTGGAACGCCTGAAGGTAAAGGATGCCCTGGTTGAGACACTGTTCCGCTCTCTGGCCGCTGAGACAGGAAGAAATATAATTATAGACGGCAAGGTTACGGGGACTGTTAGCGTCGATCTTAAGGACGTTTCGGTGGATGAGGCCATACAGGCCATAGCAAGGGCATCTGGTAACGGCGCCGAATTTCGACCGGGCTACATAATTATCAGGCCTATTAAGGAGAGTGAACAGTCAAAAGTAATACAGTTGCAATATATCAATGGTTTGGATGTCCAGAAGGGTTTGGAGAACTTTCTGACAGAAAATGGGAAGCTCTCATATGACCCCGATTCAAACGCGATCATGATCCGTGATCAGCCATCCGCGGTTTCTGATCTGGCAACATTTATTCAGGAGATAGACAGGACCCCGAAACAGGTTCTGGTTGAAGCTGCCATACTCGAGGTGAGATTAGAGGATGATATTTCATCAGGGGTCGATTTTTTATGGCAGGGTGGAAGCAGATATCGCGTTGGTACTCAAAATTTTGCGACCTCTCCGACCGCCGGTAGTCCCGATGGTTTCTTTTTCCGGATTGTGCAAAACGGAATAACCGGGATCATAAGCTTATTGGAGGAGAGGACAAAAACCAAGGTTATTGCCCGACCAAGAATACTCGCGATGAATGACAGGGAGGCGTTTGTAAGGGTTGGCGGGAGGCAGGGTTATCCGCAAACGATTCAGCTCAATACCGGTGCCACCCAGGAACAGATAGCATTTTTGGATACAGGCATTTTATTAACAATTACCCCTCATATAACCGAAGACCGCCAGGTAATTTTAAAGGTTCATCCCGAGATCTCAGATGCTTCACTGGATGCTAGCAACATCCCGAGTGAGCGGGCTACCGAGGCGAGTGCGATTGTAAAGGTAAAAGATGGTCAGACCCTGATTCTTGGCGGATTGAAAAGGGAGGAGCTGGTTGACGACGATGACCAGGTCCCGGTGCTGGGCGATCTTCCGCTTGTAGGTTTTCTTTTCAAGAAAAAGGTCAGACAAATTGATCGCAGGGAGGTGATGATCCTCGTAACACCACACATAGTGGATGGAGGGTTCGAAAATAAAACCGTTGTAGCTGACATTGAAAGGGCAAAAGAGAATTACAGGGAGATGATGGACACGGATTTTGTAGGCTTAAAAGATAGAAGTCAAAAGAGGAATAGTACAATAGATGGCACAGGACGCTAAAAAACTAGAGTCTCCCCCGGTTGGTGGGGTTTCGCCACCACTGCAGCAGGCAGTGGCGGAGGCGAGGATCTACGCCCTTTTAGAGGCCCCCCGGATGGTTGTTGGGCATGAAAGAGGTGGTGGATGGTTTAGATTAATCTTGAGAGATGGCTCCATAGAAGGGCCACATTCGTTAACAGAGGGTGAAAAGATACAATCAATTATAAATCAGCATCCTGAAATCAGTCGCAACGCGGTTATTACGTTGGACCCCTCCGACATTGATATAAGGGTCAATATTGCCCAGGCATTTGGTGATGCTATCTCCGTTACTTTATCGGGTGGAGATTCTCTTCAATTGGTATGTGGTCCATCGATTTTAACAAAGATTACATCGGATGCGCGAAAGATCGGATTAATTCCGGTTAGTATTGAAACGTGGTTGACATCGCTCCCGCGCTATTACAATAGAATCAAAAGAATAGATGGTGCTGTCGCAACACTGGTTTTCAGAGAGGGTAGGGTTGAGATTTTACTGAGCCGGGGTCAGGCGGCCATGGCGTTTCATTGGTTGCCATTAAAAACAGTAGATGCGACTGAGAGGTTTGACAGCCTCAAAAAAGATATCGCGAATGTGTTCGATTTCTTTGAGAAGCGCTTCAACACAAAACTTGAATATCTCGCCTCATGGAACGCGCCTGATGGGTGGATGAAGAATTTACGCGAGACCTATGAACTAGAATCGGTGGTGGAAAACGATGATGAGTTTTACAAGGGATTAGCAATTGGCGGCTCCCTCGGTGGTGTCGAGGGGATTAGACATGATCAATTAATAAGACGAAGCCGAATTACCATCCTGGATCAGGGTAAAAAGATAGCGACACTCTTAACAAAATTTAAAACACTTGGCGCGTTTAGCGGGTTATTATCCCTAATTGGTATATTTGTAATCGCGGGTGTCGTGCTTGAGGTTCGGAATATAACTGCCTCCACACTGGTCAAAAAATGGGACAGGTCACGAGCGGCCTTAAATGCGGTATCATTAAGGAGTAACCGGCTGGAATCTGTCCTGGCTAAGGTGACGGAGTTAAAGCACTTAATAAACGACAACAAGCAGACGATAAGCTTAGCATCGTCACTCGCGGATATAGGGAAGGACGCGCAGAGCGGTGTTTTCCTGACACAGCTTGGGTACTCAAAAGATGAGTTGACAATAAGTGGAGTTTCCACGTCTTGGGATAATTTCCTGATGATGATGGATAAGATGACGAAGAATCCTCGTTTTAGCAGTGTAAGTCCAGCGGATGTTAAGCGTTTGATAACAGGGGCTGTTCAGTTTCAGGTTGTTGTTGTTCCTCGCCAGGCGAGAGTATTCAATATAGGGGGTAATAAAAAATGAAGATAATCAAAAACAGCAAGGGTTTCACCTTGGTTGAGTTAATTATAGTGTTGGCAGTTATTGCCATCATCCTGGGTGTTGTAATCCCTGCTATTCGCGGTATGCAGGAAGAGGCTAACCTCACAAGGTCTGAACAAGAGCTTCATACCCTTGAGACGGCGGTTATGTCCTACTTTAGACACAACGGCTCGTTTCCTGCTGACATTCACGCAACCCTAACGGGTGCGTCGCCGCGAATTATAGAAAACACGCTTGCTGACCCATTTGATACTGATGCTGCGAATAGCACATATGGGTACCTTACTGGTAACGATGCCGAGTTTGGAGATTATTACATTCTCTACACTCAGGGTCCTGATCGTGCAGGTGCGACATCTTGGAATGCCGCCACGAATCAGGTTGATACCTCAGGTGATGATATAGTCGTCTCAAACGGCTTTATCAACCAACAGTAAGTAATAACCTAGACGTGGGTTAAAAAAGCAAGACACCAATGGAACCGAATCGGTTCCAAGTGGTGTCTTGTGCTTTTTAAATCATTGCGAGTGCCGTCATTGCGAGCGACCATGTCATCCCGGCGGAAGTGTCATCCCGGCGAAAGCCGGGATCTCTCCCGTCATTGCGAGCATCCTGTCATCCCGGCGGAAGTGTCATCCCGGCG
>MGRR01000126.1:2543-2940 GCA_001798265.1 Deltaproteobacteria bacterium RIFCSPHIGHO2_12_FULL_43_9 | reverse complement strand
CGCGTTGAGATCCTTCGCCTTCGGCTCAGGATGACGAATAGTCTCGCCTCAGGATGACGATTACCTCGTAACTGCTCTTAGCCCTAATCTCTTATTCAGATCCTCAAGAAGATGGATGATGCGGTCATTCTGCCTGATGATAACCTCTCGTTCAGCGCTAGCGCCTGAAACCGCAGAGCTCTCTTTTTCAAATTGAGCCCCTTTTTCCTTTGACTGATCTGTAGATTTGACCTCTTTTGAGGCTTCCAGAGAGGATTTTTCTTTGGTTTCAATCTCCTTTGATGCTGCAGAGGCTTCAATACTCTTTTGTTCGGCAGCCTGCACGGAGGAGGCCTTATCACTGGTTTTCACATCCGCCTCCTTCTTCTCATTCTCAGCCTTCAGAGAATCGCTGCTT
>MGRR01000126.1:1142-2458 GCA_001798265.1 Deltaproteobacteria bacterium RIFCSPHIGHO2_12_FULL_43_9 | reverse complement strand
TAAGCTTTCCCTTATCCGCGTTGGTTTCAGAGTAGCCGATATCGTGACCGGAGCGATGCTGAAACTTATCATGCTCTTTTTCAATTATAAGCTTCTCTTCACTCTCTTTTCTTTCAGCCTCAGCCTTAACTGCTGCCTCAGTGCTCTTCTTCTCAGCGTCCAACTCTTTCGACTTCTGGACATCTATTGACGATTTTTGCTCTTCCTTTGACTTCGCGTCCTTTGCTTCTTCCTCTTCCCACTTGAAGAGAATCTTTTTCTCCGCGTCTACTGATCCAGATTTTTCACTAACTGATTCGCTCTTTGCTGCGTCCTTTTCAATCTTTACGCCCTTTTCATCAGTAGTTGAATTTATGGCCTCACCCTTGCTTGCCTCTACGGATTCATGTGAAGCAGAATGCGCGTCAGCCGCTTCGTCGATTTGAACGCTCTTTTCCCTGGAAAGATCGAGAAGAGAATTTTCCTGATTTACCTCTAATTCCTTTGCCACGACGGCAGAAGCCTTACTAACTAAGGGAGTGGAGATAAAAAGGATGGTTAAAATAAATAATAGGAATAAATTTTTCATGGAACTGTCCCACCTTAAAAACCTCTCTCACACGTGCTACGCACATCAGCAAGGAAGATGCCAAATATTTTTGTCTCAAAAAATCTTGAATAAAGATGAATAAATTCAGAGCCTTCACACAGAAAATATTTTTGATGTTAATTGATGGAATCTTAACAGTATGTTCAAATAATGAACATTATGTAAACCGAGATTGCCAAATTACACAATATATTCAATATGTTAGGCCCATTGTTTAAAGAATGAGATTAAATGATCAACTTTCATGCATTGTAGGTCTATGTCATCCCGACACGCTGTCATCCCGGCTTTCGCCGGGATGACAGCACTGGATCCCCGTTTTCAAGGGGATGACAGTTTGGGGATTTCAATGGTCGATAAATATGATACAAGAGGATTTTTAGGGAGCAGACAGGTGATCGAAAGGAAGGTTATTATGCAGATAGAATCACATATAAGAAAGATTCAAGATTTTCCCAAGAAGGGGGTTCTTTTCTACGACATCACTCCTGTATTGGGGCATAAGGATTTATTCAAGGGGACAATCGATCTATTCGTCGACAGGTTTAAAAAAGAGAATATAGAGATGGTTGTCGGCATTGAATCGAGGGGTTTCATCTTTGGTTCAGCCATTGCTTCCCGCCTTGGAACAGGCCTATGTCTGGTTAGAAAGGTTGGCAAGCTTCCATTTAAGACCATAAAAAAGAGCTACGATCTTGAGTATGGAAGCGATCATCTTGAGATGCAT
>MGRR01000126.1:0-1120 GCA_001798265.1 Deltaproteobacteria bacterium RIFCSPHIGHO2_12_FULL_43_9 | reverse complement strand
CCAGGGTTTTGATTATCGACGATCTCTTGGCAACCGGTGGTACCGCGGCCGCGACAGCCCATTTAGTTGAAGAGGTAGGAGGAGAGGTAGTCGCTCTTGCGTTTTTAATAGAAATAGCGTCACTTAACGGCAGAAAACAGTTAGGCGGTAGAGAGGTTGTGACGTTTATACAGTATCCGTAGAAGATTTCGTCATTCCGAGCCTCCTCGTCATTGCGAGGAGCGCTAAGCGCGACGAAGCAATCTGCCTGTCATTTCGCTCGCAATGACGTAATCGTCATCCCCGTGAAAACGGGGATCCAGATTCCTGCCTTCGCGGGAATGGCGTATGCCCCCGTAGCTCAGTAGGATAGAGCAGGGCACTCCTAAGGCCAAGGTCGGTGGTTCAATTCCGCCCGGGGGCGCCAAATTTAACAGGGTTCATATCGGAGACACTGGTTGCAACACCTGGTAAATAAGTTATGATTGTAGAAAAAGATTGGGGAGAAAGATGGTTAAGGGTGAGCGAATAGAGATTAATCCGGATATTATGCTTGGGAAACCAGTCATTAAGGGAACCCGAATTACAGTTGAGCTTATTTTACGAAAACTTGCAGAAGGTGCAACGGTACAAGATGTAATCCTGGCCTATCCAACCATTAATGCCAGCGACGTTAAGGCAGCACTTCTTTTCTCGGGTTAAAGAAGGTAAGTTTTCAGGTGAATAGAGATAATAAGCAATACGAATGGAATCCCAAAGAATCCGAGATAAAATCAACCAATATCTATAAATTAATGTCGAAATTAAAAATTGGCTCATATCCCGAATTTCATGCCTGGTCAGTTAGTGCCAGAGAGGACTTTTGGGGGCTGATGATTGAAGAGCTCGGCATCGTATTCAAATCCAAATATAAGAAATCAGTCGATTTATCCAAGGGCGTTGAATCTCCAGAGTGGCTGGTTGGCGCTTCAATGAATATAACCGAGAGCTGTTTTAAAAATAATCCGAAAGATACTTCAATTATCTATCAGAGAGAGGGGCAGAGAGAGGGGCAAAGAGGGGGGGGCGAACTTAAGACCCTTTCGTACGGAGAATTAACCAGGCTCACGAATCGCGTTTCAAATGGGTTAGTATCGGCAGG
>MGRR01000125.1:3803-16798 GCA_001798265.1 Deltaproteobacteria bacterium RIFCSPHIGHO2_12_FULL_43_9 | reverse complement strand
ACAGGACACAAACCATAATCACTTCAAGCGCCCTTTTCGAAATAAGCAGGGCAATAATATTTCCATTTTCACTCACCGGGACAATTGGAGCCTTTCTATTAGGCGTTGCCCTATACTACCTATATGAGAAGTCGGGCTCTCTTTGGGCCGGCTCATTATTCCATGGCCTGATCTTAATCATATGGGGCTCAATCTTTGGATTACCAATCTCTTCCAACGCAACGGCTTCCATAATGACACCATTCCAATTCTCTACCCTATGGGGGGATGGATATGGTCCAATGGCCTCCCCGATCCTTTGGATTTTTTTAGTGTCAATTCCCTTATCATTAGAAATCCAAAAAAAATTGGATATAAAAGCAATTAATTGGATAGCCAATTTTTATTTTGGAAAACCCAATATAAAATAGCAGATGAAAATAAATCGTATCCCTATTCTTGAAAATCCATCGAGCTGTTTCTATTTTTTAAAACCGCTCTATTAGCTAAATAAAGCAGGAATACTGAATTTCCACAAAATAGATGTAAGGCAACTTTTTAAATAATACTTTTTGTTTAATGATAAAATTAGTTAAAAAATAAGTTATCCACAGAGTTGTGGATAACTAGGCAAAAAACTGTTGATAACTTATAATTCTAATTGGGGGATAAGCCCCATAGCATTTTGCTCAAAAATTAGGCCGGACTAAAATTTAATCAACTTTTTGAATATCCAAATTTTTTTATTCTAGTAGACCAAATCATAAGTTTCGTACATACGTCACCCCCAGCCGCGGAGCGGCGTGGGGGTCTCCGACGTGCCCATTGCTGTAATACAGGGAGATCCCCACGGCCGGAGCCTGCACCCAGCGAAGCGTGGGTGGCCTGGGGATGACTGTGCAAAACCTAGCGTTGAAATTTAATTACATTACATCTAGATTTAGTTAATGGCTCATCAGAATTTGGATGCACTATCCCTAATACTTCAGGCAGGCCCGCTAGTTAAGCTCGTCCTGTTTATACTGCTGCTAATGTCTATTACCAGTTGGGGGGTAATGGTCTTAAAATGGATTGTGTTCAAAAATGCCTCCGCGCAGAATAGGTCGTTTTTAAAACGTTTCGACCAGGCAAAAAGCCTTGAGGATATAGAGAAGGCGGGTAAAAAATTTTCTGAAAGCCCTGCAGCACACCTATTTTTCTCCAGTTCGAACGCCATGGATGCAGGTATTGAATCACTGTCACATTCACTCGAAAAATCCATCAATAGCGAAATTTCGAGGCTTGAAAGGGCAATCCCTTATCTTGCAACCGTTGGAAGCACAGCCCCATTTATTGGTCTTTTTGGAACGGTGTGGGGGATTATGAATTCATTTAGAAACATTGGCTCAACAGGCGCGGCAAATCTGGCAGTTGTAGCACCTGGCATAGCAGAGGCTCTAATCGCGACAGCCGCAGGCCTGGCCGCAGCCATTCCTGCTGTTATGGCCTATAATTTTTTCGTTCAGCGCTTAAGAATAATCAATCTGGAACTGGAAACTTTCTCAAGAGATTTTATATTTCTCTCCAGGATGTCGACCCGTAAAGGATAAATCGTGGCTCTTAGACCGAAAGACACAAGAACCGCAATGTCGGAAATAAACGTCACCCCTCTTGTCGATGTGATGCTCGTGCTTCTTATCATCTTTATGATAACCACACCTCTTTTGGAGTCTGGAATCGAAGTAGATCTGCCGAAAACCGCCAGTGGGCCCTTAAACACCGCGGAGGACTCTCAATTAATTCTTGCTATTACTAAAGATAAATCGATATTCCTTAATAAAACAAAACTCCCTATTAAAACCTTGAGAGAAAAACTGCATGCCATTTATTCCAACAGATCCAATAAACAGCTTTATGTCAGGGCTGATCAGGCAGTACCATATGGCTTTGTAGCGCAGGTAATGGCAGAGATAAGGCTTTCTGGAATCGAGGCCGTTGGATTGGTAACAGAACCCCTCAGGGAGATATAAAAAAGGTGCGGGATTCTACCAATCTCCCCCCTCATAAAGAACCTCCTTTTCATAAAATATTTTTTATTTCCCTCGCGGGACACGTAATAGTCCTTTTTATTGCCTTTGGACTCCCATATTTTACCTTTAGGGAGGAAAAACCTCGCTTTCCCACTGTTAGGGTGGAGCTGGTTGGTTTGCCAGACCTTCGCCCCTTTGAGCAAAAAGAACAAAAAACCGTGTTAAAAGAAGAGAAAAAGGAGAAGGAGGTCGTTCTTAAGCCTAAAAATGAGGAGGTTATTTTAAAAAGCACAAAACAAAAGAGGGAAGAGGATAAGAGATTAAGGGAGGTAGTCGCGAAGGAGGAGCTTTCTGACGCTATTAGCGAAATAGCGAAGCTTAATAGGGAGGAGAGGGAGATTGAGGCCTCTCTAAATAAAGGGAATATAAAATCAAACGAAGAAGATAATATTGACCCCTATAAATTATATTTAAATGAAACGATTTATAACAACTGGACGCCACCCATAAGAGGTAAAACCGGAGAGATCCCAAGATTTCAAATGTTCATAGGTGGCAATGGGAATATATTGAGGGTAGTAATGGTGAAAACCTCCGGCAGTATCGAGTATGACAAATCTGCTGAAAGCGCCATCAGGAAGAGCTCACCATTCTCTTTACCTCCCCATGGTTTGCAAAATGAATTGGAAAAAGATGGCGTTATAATAGACTTTATCCCTCCAAGGGAGTAGGCAATGTTTAGATTTGTTCTGTTTGTTTTAATCTTATTGTTTTCAGCGCAGGAATCCCATGCCACAATCTATCTCCAGATAGAACAACCTACGAATGTAAAGGTTAATTTCGCACTTCCAGATTTTATCTTGACGGATAGTGAATCCAAAGCCCTCCTACAGATTGCAGATGTCAGGAAAAAACTGGAAAACTTATTGGAAACAACGGGATATTTTAAATTTATCTTCCCCAAGGCATTTCTTCAGGAATTATCTCCATCAACACTGGATAGAGATGGAATCAGATTCCAGGATTGGGAAGCAATAGGCGCCGGCTATCTTTTAACAACGGGCTATAAATATAAAGGAGAAAATTTAACCGTGATGGCCAGGCTGTTTCATGTCGCTTCAGGCACAAGAATCATGGGAAGGGAGTACTCAGCCAAGGTTAGAGAAAATCGACAGCTGGCCCTGACAATGGCAAACGACATAATCTTCGCGTTAACCGACAAGCCCGGCATATTTTTCTCCAAAATCGCCTTTGTGTCAGACGTAACAGGGCATAAGGAGATCTATGAAATGGATTTTGACGGAGAAAACGTCCGTCAATTAACCAGACATAGATCAATCACCCTGGCGCCATCATGGTCGAGGGATATGAAAAACATCATGTACACAACATATAGAATACATCCAGGCAATATTATAAACCCCGATGTGCTTAGTCTAAATATAGAAAAACGCTGGAGCAAAGCGGTTGCGACAAAACCGGGACTAAATACCAGCCCGGCATATTCACCCGCCAGAGATGAAGTAATCGTAAGTTTTGCCCCTTCCGGACAAACAGCTGATCTTTATCTCATCACCCCCGAGGGCAAGATAATTAAGAGGTTAACCAACGACGACGCAATTAATGTTGAATCAACATGGTCTCCCGACGGCAATCAAATTGCCTGGGTCTCATCAAAGAGAGGAAACCCCACGATTTTTATTATGAACAGGGATGGAACTGAAACAAGAAGATTAACATATGCCGGCACATATAATGCCTCACCAGCTTGGTCCCCGGACGGAAAAACTATCGCGTTCGCAAGCCAGCAGGGGAATACATTTGACATCTTTTTAATAAATTCCGACGGGACAGACCTAAGAAGATTAACCAAAGGTGTTGGTGGCGCGAGCAACGAACATCCTTCATTTTCGCCTGATGGCAGACACGTGGTCTACTCCTCCTCATCCACTGGACGGGGTAACCTCTATGTTGTAAATCTCGATGGTTCAGGAGAGCGTTGCCTGACCTGTAAATACAGACTGGGAAGATCCTCTGCACCCAGCTGGTCTCCATAAAGGGGGAAAAAATGAGACTCGCCTCAATTGATCTTGGCAGCAACACATTGAGAATGCTTATAGCGGAATCCGATGGAAAAAAGCTGGATGTTATAAGTGAATTTATCCGCGCCCCGAGAGCCGGCCTGGATGTAAAAGAGACTCAATTGATAAATCCAAGGTCAAGCCTTAGGATACTGGAACTTTTGAGGCGTTGTAGAATCTTTTGGAAAGAGATGGGGGTTGAAAAGATTGCCGCTGTAGCCACCCACTTCTCCAGAGAGGCAAGAAACTGGCCTCAAGTGTCAACCGCAATCGTGAGAGAGGTCGGGGTAGAATTTCACTCCATATCCTCAGAACAAGAGGCCGAACTCGGTTTTTTGGGAGCCACGTATGATATTGCGAATCCAAATAATATTTCCGTCATAGATATCGGTGGGGGTAGCACTGAGTTTATTTCAAAAAATAGAGATTTACATACCTATTCTATCCCATTCGGAGCACTGAATTTAACCGAAGGCTATATAAAATCCGATCCTCCTACTAAAAAAGAGATAAAAAATTTAAGAGGGATAATAAAAAGTAAGTTAAACGCCCCGAAGCCTGCTTTGAATGGCAATACAAGAATCGGCATTGGTGGTACCCTTAGCTCCCTCGCCCTTTTGGCGCAAAACCAAAAATTTTATGACGTTGAAAAGGTAAACAACTGCACCCTGAGTAGAAACGACGTTTCAAAGATTTTCAGCAAACTCATAGCCTGCAATAAAATCGACAGGGAGGAACTTCTTCCATGGGACCGAACGAGGGCAGAGATTCTGCCGGCCGGTACCCTTATTTGTGAAAGCCTTATGGACTACTTCGGGTGGGATACAATTGATGTAAGGCATCGTGGAATCGTTTATGGACTTGCCATTAAAGCCGCAAGGGAATAAAATTTTCTGATAATCTAACTCCCAAAACTCGGAGAGCATCTGTGAAATTCTTCCTGATTGTTTTAGTCTCCTTTCTATTTTTAACCAATACCGCCTCCGCACAGTTCAGGTTTTTTAACCGTTTAGAGGCAAGCACCGACAAAGAGAATGAAGAGCTTCGGAAAAGAGAAGAAATTGGTCGGCTTGAAAAAACAGCCCAGGAACAACCATCCTCTGCCAACGCGTATTTTCAGCTTGGAAACGGTTATCTCGCTATTGATGATAAAGAAAAGGCAATAACGGCATTCAAAAAGGCAATCGAGCTTGATGATAAACACCACCAATCATACGTCCAGTTAGGGGCTCTTTATATCTCTCAAAACAACTCCAAGGATGCCCTGCCACTGCTTCAGAAGGCTGTTAAACTCAAGGAAAATGACGGCATAAGCTGGTACAATCTGGCCCTCGCCCAGGAGATGTCCAATCAAAATGAGGAGGCCATAAAATCTTATCAGAAGGCAAACAGCCTGAATCCTAAAGATACCTCTACGCTCTATAATCTTGGGCTCCTCTATTCGAAGGTAAAGAGGTTTGAAGAGGCCGAATTGGCGTTAAGAAAAGCCCTCGGCATCGAACCTAATTCAGGAGACACATATTATGCCCTGGGGGCAGTCTACGATTCTTCAAACAGACCTGAAAAGGCTGAAGAGGCTTTTCTCAAAGCCAAAGAGCTTGGACTAAATACAACCCAATTAAATGTAAGCCTTGCCTCAATATACGTCGCGCAGCAGAAATACAGTTCCGCCCTCGCGGAATACAATTACGCATTAAGAAAAGACCCCAACAACATCAATGCGCTAACCGGCTCAGCCTATGTTTACGATAAATTGGGCAATGTTGATAAACTTTATGAATTCGCGGACAAAGCAATAAAGCTGGACCCCAAAAACGCTGAGGCCCAATACCAACTAGGAAGGGCCTTATCGTTGCAGGGAAAGAAGGAGGGGGCAGAAAAGGCCTTTAGAACCGCACTCGCTCTCGACAAGGAACTAATCGATGTGCACGTTGAGCTGGGTGACATCCTGGAATCGAGAGGAGAGACACAGGCAGCTATTAAAGAGTATGGAATCGCCCTCACTAAGGCCCCCAACCATCCAATGGCCCACTTTCAACTTGGAAGAGCCATGGCCAGAGCCGGCCAGATTGGTACCTCAAAGATTCATTACGAACATGCCTGTGATCTGAAGGTGGAAAAGGCTTGCGCGGCTATAGGAAGAGCACTGCCAGGCGCACAACAACGAACCATCAGCTCTGAACCCGCCGCAGATGTCATTACCCCTCCAGTTGTAGAGGGAACCGAAGAAAGCGGAATGGGCACTGTTGATAAACCTGTGGAAAAAATGGAAACCGAAAAAGAAGGGAAAGAATTCAATTGAGCGAAGGCTCTAGATTGCTTCGCTTCGCTCGCAATGACACTTACTCAAACGCACTGATGCCAGTTAGCTCTTTACCAATAATGAGGGTATGAATCTCATCAGTTCCTTCATAGGTGTAAACAGATTCGAGGTTACAGGCATGCCTCATTGAGTGGTAGTCGCTACTAATTCCGTTTGCACCCAAAATGCTTCTTGCGGTTCGTGCAGTTTTTAGGGCCATTGCGACGTTATGTCTCTTTGCGTATGAGATGTGATAATGTTTGGCTTTATCTTCATCCTTCAGCCTGCCTACACGCAAAGCTATCAATTGCCCATTAGTTACATCTGTAAGCATCTCAACCAATTTTTTCTGGGTTAACTGAAAAGCGGCAATTGGGCGATCAAACTGGACCCGCTCTTTACTATATTCAATTGCCTCACAAAGGGATGCCATTGCAGCCCCTACACTCCCCCAGGCAATCCCATAACGGGCCTGGTTTAAGCACATTAATGGGGATTTTAATCCCTCTGTTTTGGGGAGAAGATTTTCTGCGGGGATTCTACAATCCTGGAAATGGAGTTCAGAGGTAACAGAGGCGCGAAGTGAGAATTTATTTTTCATCTCGGTTGTTTTAAAACCGGCTCTCCCCGCCTCAACTATAAAACCCCTGATCTCGCCATTAAGTTTTGCCCAAACAATCGCCAGATCAGCGATGGAACCACTGGTAATCCACATCTTGTTTCCACTTAATACATATTGATTCCCATCCTTTTTGGCTGTCGTTGTCATACCGGAAGGATTTGAGCCATAGTCCGGCTCGGTTAAGCCAAAACACCCGATCAATTTTCCTTTAGCCATTTCAGGCAAGAACTTTTTCTTCTGTTCATCAGACCCAAAGGTATAAATTGGGTACATACACAAGGCACCCTGAACAGAGACGAAGCTTCTCAGTCCACTATCACCCCGCTCTAACTCCTGCAGGGCCAAACCATAGGTGACGCTGTTGACACCCGCGCAGCCATATCCCTTAAGATTTGAACCTAATAATCCCAAATCCGCGAAACGGGGAATCAGTTCCTTCGGGAAAACCCCTTTTAAGTACCAATCACCAATTTCGGGCATCACTTCTCTTTCAACAAATTTCCTGACCGTATCCCTGGTTAATTTTTCATCTTCAGATAAGAGATCATCTAACTGTAGGAAATCTATGCCTTGAAATGGTTTCACACGATTGCCCCTTTTAAAGTAGTAGGACTTTAATATAAATTATCAGTAATGATCAAACAGCCCTGTTTTATCCTCATGGTAATCTTTTTACCAGCCATTTCCATCGCTAGCCTGCCATCTAAATGGAATAACCCTTCATTTCTAGAAAGGATGGTTAAGAGGGAGATACTTGCTTTTGCCACAATTGAAAATGCAGATGATAAAAGGCATTTCCAGATGGAGGGGGCTGGCATTACAAAAGCCTCCGCCAATAAAGCATTAGAGGCAATCTGGGCAGAACGATGTTGGGAGAAACACATAACGGCCATACACAAACTGAAATTAATTGAAGGGGATTCAACCAACAAGGTATTAGACATTGAAGCCTCTGTCTTAAGGCTATATTGGTTGAAATCGAGGTTAAAGGTTCATTTAAACAAAAAAGAAAATGTAATGAATTGGGAATTCATCGCGGGTGACATGAATGGAATGAGAGGCTATGTAGAGCTGTCACCTTCCCAAAACGGCACTATTGTAACAATCCGAAATGACTTGATCCGTCAAAAATTTAATATCCCATCCATCGTTATAAAAATTGCCCTCGGACTCGCTCTGAAGCAGGCTGGCTGGAGCCTGCGAAACATCATGGAGGCAGGCAGTACTGATCCCTGCTTGACAACCCCATCCTAATTCCCTACTCAAACATTTGAATGAAAAATCATCATTTGTTTATATTTATTTTAATTTCAACCCTCATCCATCTTTTTCTTATTTTGGTACCAATTAATTATTCGAATCTATACACAATCAAGGATAGGGAAGAATCCGTACAAACATCCTCCATTTTTTTTGAATTAACTGGAAATAAATTCGTAAATCGAGAATTGAGACCAAAAAGGAGGAGAGTCACATCAAATTACCGAAACAAGAAGGATGTTTTAGCTGAGTATAGAATTATTCTGGAAAATAGAATCCAAAACAATCTTTACATCCCTTACACCTTGAAGAAGAAAAATATTGATCTCTCATCCCTTGTAGAAATAGACATAAACAGGGATGGAACATTAAGCGGCATTAACTTAATAAAACATTCTGGCAATGCATTAATAGATAAATTAGTAATATCTGCCATAAAAGACGCATCCCCTTTTCCACCACTCCCAATATCCTATAAGAAAAAAAATCTAAAAGTAGCACTACCATTAAGATTTAGGGTTCGGACAAATATGTAACATAAACCTGGTAGAGCGTTTCATAAATTTTGCGCGCAGTCGTCATTCCGAGGGAGCATAGCGACCGAAGGAATCTCTCCGAAGAGATTGCTTCGCTTCGCTCGCAATGACGCTAGTGTGCAAAATTCATGAAACGCTCCACTAGGCAAGTAATTTCAGATAGTTATACCTGCTATATATCTAATCTAAAATTTTTCACATTTGTTGCCCAATTTTTGTATTTAAGACTAGCGTCTTATCAACCCCATGTTGTAGACTTCGTAGGTTCTTTCCATTCCAGAGAGTCACTCTCATTTAGGAGGCCGGTTCTTATGACAAAAGTCTTAATAAGATCTCTTCTTCTAACCCTTTTGATTTTCCCAATAGTTGGCTGCACCAAAGAAACAAAAAACAGAACCAAAGTATTTACTATGGGCTTTAACCCACCTGAGAATTCCGATGTTGTGCAGACGAATGGTGACGCGCTTGCCAAACTCCTGGAAAAGAGAACCGGATATAAATTTAAAACCTTCATCGCCACAGATTACACGGCATTAATTGAAGCCCTCAGAAGTCAAAAGATTGATTTCGCATGGCTCCCGCCATTCAGTTACGTGCAGGCGGAAAGGCTGGCTAACGCTGTCGTCTTATTAAAATCGGTGAGACATGGAACCCCCTATTACTTTAGCGCAATCGTTGTAAAGGCCGACAGCCCATACAAAACAATTGAAGATTTGAGAGGGGAAACAATCGCCTGGGTAGACCCATCCAGTTCGTCGGGACACATATTCCCAAAGGCCGGCTTAATTGAGAGTGGAATAAATCCAGATACATTCTTTAGCAAACAGGTATACGCAGGAAGCCACGACGCACTTCTTTTATCAATCCTCAATGGAACGACCAAGGCTGGAGCTACGTTCGCAAATGACGCGGAAGGGACTGGGGGCGCATGGACCCAGCTCCTAAAAGGTGATGACCAGAAAAAGATAAGACCCATCTATATTACAAAACCGATCCCCGGGGACACACTCTCAACCTCCATTTCATTTCAAAAAGAGAATCCAGAGGTGGTACAAAAGGTTACTGATGCCCTCGTTTCATTTAAAGATGATGCCGATGGTCAGGCGGTATTAAAGAATCTTTACAGGATCGATTACCTAACAACAGCAACGGCTGCCGACTATGAGCCTGTTCGTGTGGCTGCAAGACTATTAAAGGTAGATCTCCCTTGATAAACATTATCGAAGCCACAAATGTAACAAAGAGATTCCCTCCAAAGGTTACCGCGCTTCAGAATGTCTCAATTAAAATTGAACCTGGTGAGTTTATAGCAATTATCGGTTTAAGTGGTGCCGGGAAATCCACCTTTCTTAGAACAATAAATGGTACCCTCACACCAACCGAAGGAAAAATGAGGGTCCTGGATAAGGACCTGAAAGCCATCCCAAATAAAGAGCGCATCGCACTGAGAAGAAAAATAGGTTTTATTTTTCAGCAGTTTAATCTGGTAAAGCAGATTTCGGCGCTTGATAATGTTTTAACCGGAAGAATTGGTTACAACCCTCACTGGAGAACCCTCTCCGGCATCTATTCTCAGGATGATATTAATTTAGCAACCTATTATCTGCGCGAGGTGGGCCTGTCAGATAAAATAGAGCAGCGGGTCGACCAGCTCTCAGGTGGACAGCAGCAAAGAGTGGCAATTGCCAGAGCGGTCTGCCAGGAGCCAGAAATACTTTTGGCCGATGAACCGATGGCATCACTCGACCCAAAACTATCCGAGATTGTTCTTCAGCTCTTACAGAAATTCAACCGAGACAGAGGAATAACCGTTCTGGTAAATATTCACGTGCTTGAATTAGCAAGGAGATATTCAAGAAGAATAATCGCATTTAAAAAGGGTGCCCTTGTTTTCGACGGACCAAATGACAAGCTGACCAACGAGGAAATCGAAAATATTTATAAGATTGAGGATAACGATATATGAGCACATCTCAATCGATGACAATGCCAAAAATCAACATTCCAACCTACAAGAGGGAAAAAAGCAGGGTTGTACGTTTAATCATTCTCACCTTGATCCTTGCCGCCACATACTGGTCTATGTCTGGAGTAGAGTTCTCAGTCCCTAATCTCATAAAAGGTCTCCCCTTCATGTGGGATTTTATCAGAAGAATGTACCCACCTAACTGGTCTATTTTGGGATCGGTATTTGTGCAGACCGTTATAACGATACAATTGGCGCTTGCGGGAACAATAATTGCCGCAATTATTTCTCTCCCCATTTCATTCCTTGCCGCACGAAACATCTGTGGTGACGGCTGGCTGGTAAGAACAATGACCTTCTTATTTAACGCGGATAGATCCATTGACGCACTCATCCTTGCCCTCTTCTTTGTTTCAGCTGTCGGCCTTGGACCATTCCCCGGTGTACTTGCTCTCGCGATACACTCCATCGGAATGCTAGGAAAGCTCTTCGCAGAAGCAATAGAGGGTGTGGACAAGGGGCCAATAGAGGCTCTCGAATCGGTGGGGGCTTCAAAGCTTGAAATAATAAGATGGGCAATCCTCCCACAGGCAATCCCATATTTTATCTCCTACACACTATTCAGATTCGAACTCAATATAAGGGTGGCAATCGTTCTTGGAGTCGTCGGTGCCGGTGGAATTGGTTTTCTGCTTGTTCAATACATGAGGCTATTCCAGTATCAAAGCGTTACAATTGTAGTAGGAGTTATCCTAGTCCTTGTAATGGGAATAGATGGACTAAGCACAAGGTTGAGAAGGGCCGTTCTATAATTAGAAGAGGAAACCCAACTTAACAACTGGACCCAGATCTATGTCTTTATTTGCACCAATCCCTTTTACCACATCCTTAGAGTCGCTGGCGGCTACAACTCCAACCTGCATAGAGAAAAAGTCCTTAGTAAATTCAAGACCTGTCTCCGCCGTCACTAGCGTATAAACAACATCTGTGTCTGAATATTTAAAATTCTGTAATGGGAATAAAAAGGCTACCCCAGGTTTAAAGAATGGCGTAAGCCTCCAGATTGTTACGGGGTGAAGTCCAATACTCAGAGGAAAACTAAGAGCAGTTATATCGTTATCGTAAGAGAAATACGTGATAGTTCGCATACCAGAGGACAATGATTGAGTCTCGGTAGTATAACTATAATGGTCATCTAAACTACTAAATCCTATTCCTATGCTTGAGGAAATCGAATTACCGCTATTTAGATACCTCAAATACTCAAATCCAAATCCACCATATGCAGGGGGGGTTGCAAATATTAACATATTTTTTCTGTCATATTGCTTTTCTGAATTATTTGCAGCACTCAACGAAGACTCGGCATCTTCAGAGTAAACGCGATCTGCCGGTATAATTAATGCAACAAATATAATGGAGTAGAGAATATTTTTTTTCATTAGAAAGCTACCCCCATTGCTAATCTCAAATAGGGAAGAATTGCACCAGTGATGTCATATGAAAAGTCTGCTGCAGCACCGAAAGCAAATTGAAATAAAAAACCCTTAACCCTGATTTCAGATCCATATTCACCCGTCGCGCAAGGATAAACAAAGCCCAGGTTTTGTTTTTTTTCTCTGTCGTCAGGGAATACAAAATATGAACCGGCGGACATAAAGTAACGGAGCGCATGTGTTGTGGGATAAAATGTAACAAATGCGGGTATTGTCATAACTGGTATGTCCCCGGTAGGCGAATTCATAGATCCAAAATATCCAAACCCTGTTCCCCATGCAAAATGGCTATTATTTTCAAAGTCCCTTGAAAATATGAGGCTTGGACCAAACTTAAACATTGACGCAGATGACAAGGAGAGGAAGTTTTTGTTGGGGTTTTCGGGCTCTGTAATCCCCTCGGCTGTAATGGTAGTGGTTGTTCCCTGAGTAAAGCCGGGATTGACCAAACTCATTATTGAAAAGAACACTACAAAAAATAAAAAAACCTTTTTCATACCGAAACCTTCCCTCTCGTTCTTGTGCCCAAAAAAGAAGCACATACTATGCCAGGCGAGCTATGGAGTCAACCATCTAAAATTACAGCCTTTATTCAATTTGAAAATTCATTTTGGGGTAATAAATAACAATTATTGTCACTTGAATGAACCCTCTCCGTATTAAATGGGGGTGGCTTTTGATTTTTCAGTTTCAACAGGCAGTCAAATATATATGGCTCTTTCGCTTCGGTCCTGACAATTACGG
>MGRR01000125.1:0-3782 GCA_001798265.1 Deltaproteobacteria bacterium RIFCSPHIGHO2_12_FULL_43_9 | reverse complement strand
TTCAACGCCGCTCAACAACCATATATATTTGATTGCCTCGTTCTCAGGTAAACTGAAGCCACCCCCATTTAATGCGGAGAACCCTTGAATGATTTCATCCTCAATTGACCTTTAACCGGTTTAGCTTCGTGAGAGCTGCAAACTGTTTCAAAGAAGATATGGATTGCTTCGGGTAGCGCATCTTCCATCGAAACAACGTTGGCAGGCTCGTTATCAAATGTAGCCCGGACATCACCCAACTTTTTCGCAATATTTGATTTAAATTCAACATCGGAAACAGATAAGTCAATTTTTAGAATCAATTGCTCATCGGAGTAGAGCGGAAAACCAGCTTCAATAATCTTATGGTAGGTTCCCTCTCTCATGCAGTGATTAAACCGGCCACTCACATAAAAAACCTCTAAACCCTCTTTTTCCAACCTCTTTAAAAACTCTAAAGCCCCCTCTTCAACCCTGTCATGCTCCATGAATCTTCCGGAGAAGAAGTGGTCAGCCCAATACTCATATAAGGATTTATAGTGATCTTCGTGTTCACCGGTATAATCGAGGCCCCAGATTTTAAAGGCCTCTTTTATGGAATAAGGTAAGGGTTTTTCCACATGTTCACGGATTAAACTCCCTTCTTTGAAATTTGATCCATGATTAATCGCCCAGCTCCTTAAAATTGCTCTGTGTCTCGGTGATACATCAAATAGGGTGCCATCGAGATCGAATAGCAGTTTCCTGCCATTACTATTATTAATAATCCTGGTTAATGCCTCCGCTGGGCCTAAATCCTCAAACTCAGAGCTTAGAACCCAAGGGTGTTCCAATGTGAATCTTTTATCAATTGCCATATTTGATCAAATTAGATACAAGCTTTTTACTATTTTTGCAAAATTAAAACCTACGGGAGATTTATGAAAGTATCCACACCCTTATTTCTGCTTTTATTACCAATGTTTTTGACATCAGGTTGCGGGGATAATAAAGCCCCAGGAAAATTATCAGACTCCGGAGAATTCTCTTACGACTATTCTATCACTGTTAATGGCGTAACCTGCAGTACAGGAAAACGCACCTTCAATACTAGACAGGAGATGTGTGAAGGATTAAAAAATGATGCATTAAATAATAATTGCGCTGAAGAGCTGAGAAAGGGCTATTTCGAGAAACATTGTTCGGATTTCAGTTGGGAATAGATTTTAATCAAGGGGTGGAAAGATGGACCGAATAGGAATTGTCGGAATTGGGCTGTCGGAAATACGTTCGACTTCTCCTGGAAGCTCATTCAAAGAGCTGATGTATGACGCAGCCTCAGCAGCCTATAACGACGCAGGGATTAATCCACGCGAGGATGTTGATTCATTTGTCAGTGTCGATGAAGATTTTAATGCGGGGACATCCATTACTGATGAATATGTTCCAGATCAGATGGGGGCAATGCAAAGGCCGGTGCAGACCATTGCCGGTGATGGACTGCATGGGATTATAACCGGAGCTTTGCAGATACTCACTGGAGCTTTCGATATTGTGGTTGTCGAGGGACATAGCAAGGCAAGCAATATTGATTATCCTGATGAAATCATGAATCTAGCAGTTGATCCTATTCTTCAGAGACCTCTATTGCCACATCCTCTTGCTTTATTGGGCCTTGAGAAAGCACGATATCTATCTACTACGGAAACAACAGATGAAGGTTGTGCTGCCGTTGTTGCAAAAAATCGACGACAGGCGTTAAAGAATCCATGGGCAACATTGGGGGCAAATCTTTCAATCCAGGATGTACTTTCAACAGACCCTCTTTCTATTCCTCTGAGAAAAGGGGAGGTTGCACAGCCTGTTGATGGTTGTGTTGTCTTGGTCCTGGCAAGTGAGAAGAAGGCAAAGGCATTAAAGAAAAAACCGATCTGGATAACCGGCATGGGGTGGAATAACGATGCTTTCGCGTTTGAGCTGCAGGATGGAGCAACCGCTACAAAACTTGCTGCGCAGATGGCTTACAAGACTGCGGGAATTAAAAATCCGAAGGGGGAATTCGATTTTGCCGAGGTGGATGATTTTTGTTCTTTCAAAGAACTTCAACATCTTGAAGCACTTGGATTGTATGAAACGGGTGAAGCAGGGAGAAAAACGCAGAGGGGTGAAACCTCTTCTACAGGAAAATTCCCCGTTAACCCATCCGGTGGAAGTCTGGGTATGGGGCATCTATTGGATGCGACAGGACTACTAAGAACAGCAATGGCATGTTTTCAACTTAGAGGAGAAGCAGGCCCCATACAATTAAAGAAAGCAACCTCTGCTGTGGTGCAATCTTGGAGAGGGGTACCAACAACGAGCGCTGCTGTAATTACGTTGGTGGTTTAGGAGAGAGACGTTTAGAGATTGCTTCGCTTCGCTCGCAATGACGGAAGCGCTCGCAATGATGCTGTCGCAATGATGTCTCTCTTCAACTAACAGGAGTTAAAAAATGGGAAAACCGAAGAGAAAGGCCGCAATAGTCGGCGCTGGTATAACCAAGTTCATGAGACGCTCCCAGGAGACAGGTCGTGAACTCTCCTGGGAAGCAGCTAAAATGGCCCTCGACTCAGCTGGCCTAACTTTAAAAGATATCGACTGCATCTGTTTAGGGACTGCTCCCGATGCCTTTGACGGCGTTCATCTGAAGGGGGAGTACCTTTCCGATGGCGCTGGCGCTTATAGAAAACCATATATGCGTTCCTATGTCGGTGGTGGAACAGGTGTATTCACCCCGATCCAGGGTTGGTATCATGTGACAAGTGGGCTATTCGATACCTGCCTGGTGATTTGTGAAGAGAAGATGTCTACAGCCCTCCCCCATCCACAAGGGGCCTTTAATTCTATTTTTGATCAATTCACGGAAAGACCACTTGGGGTTAATCTGGTTTGGCTCTTTGCCCTTGAGATGAACCGCTACATGAGTACTTATAACATCCCAAAAGAGCATATCGCCTGTGTCTCGGTAAAAAATAAGAGAAATGCCCTCGATCATCCAAGTGCTCAATTAGGGGCTGAAATAACCGTAAAAGATGTTCTCGATTCCGAGGTGTTGGCATGGCCTGTTCAAAGATTGGATATTTCACCAACCTCTGACGGTGCAGCCGCAATCGTAATCGCTAGTGAAAAGAGGGCGAAAAAGATTACAGATAAACCGATCTGGTTCGAAGGTGTGGGTTGGAATCTAGATACTACCTATTGGACGAATAGAGATCTTGCGTATCCACAGTACGTCGAGAATGCGGCAAGAATGGCCTATAAAATGGCTGGGATTAAAGAGCCGAGGAAAGAGATACATATCGCCGAACCTTATGATCCTTTTAGTTACAAAGAATTGCATCATCTGGAGGGACTACTATTGGCCCCTAAGGGTGGAGCACCTCAGATGACAGCGGATGGAATAACCAAGAGAGATGGAGATCTTCCGGTATGCCCATCTGGAGGATTACTAGGGGTTGGGAATCCGATTGCGGCTGCAGGCTTAATGAAGGTCTGCGAACTCTTTTGGCAACTGAGAGGAGAGGCTGGAAAGAGACAGGTCCCCGGAAAACCGAGAAAGGGTGTCGCACAAGCATGGGGTGACCTGATGCAGGTTGGTACGGTGGTGGTTTTGGGAAATTAGCAATTGGGGACAGACGTCTAGAGATTGCTTCGCTTCGCTCGCAATGACGGAAGCACTCGCAATGACGGAAGCACTCGCAATGACGGAAGCACTCGCAATGACGCTGTTGCAAAGACGTCTGTCCCCGAGCAGGAGCATCATATGGATACTTTGAGAGGTATCG
>MGRR01000124.1:4233-6417 GCA_001798265.1 Deltaproteobacteria bacterium RIFCSPHIGHO2_12_FULL_43_9 | reverse complement strand
CAAGCAGATTGTACATAAGCTGCTTCAGCGGGTTGTCCTGATATTTTTCGCATGTCGAGTTCAGGGAAATTGTGGCGCTGTTATTTTTATTTACGTAAGCAACATCAGCTAATGAACCTTGTAATGTTGTCCAATTGGAATTTATCGACCCGATTTGAAATGTATTGCTTCTTTTTGGTTCTACCAGCTTTGATTCTATAAACGAATCCACTGAACAGCCAAAGGCTGAAATAGCCACGAAAATTATTAGGCATAAGTTTTTTAAAAAGCGCATAATTCCCCTATCCTGCAAAGGGGCTTTCTCCACAGGATGTATCGTCACAATTTTAAGAATTATTTAGTGTCAATTGATTGACGCTTAGGCCAAATTTTTGATCCCAAATTAGCCTTTAAGTCATTGAAAAGGCTGGTGGCACGCCTTTTGCTCTTATAGTGATGGGGAGAGTGCTCTCGTGGAACACAGAGTGTTTCCGGGGATTGAGGCGGATATCTTTATTCCCATCGACCCCGATGGGCGTCGTGTTATTATTTCTAATCACCCAAAAATGAAGGAAATATTAAGAATAGCCTCTTCGGTGGCCAACAGTAAGGCCCCGGTTCTGGTGCAGGGGGCCTCCGGCACCGGCAAAGAGCTTCTTGCCAGCTACATCCATCAGCAAAGTTTCCGGGCCAAACATCCACTTGTTGCGATAAACTGTGCCGCGATTCCAGCGGGTCTTCTGGAGAGTGAACTCTTTGGTTATGAACGTGGCGCTTTTACCGGAGCAAACCAGGCGCGTCCGGGAAAATTTGAACTCTCAAACGGATCGACACTTTTACTTGATGAAATAGGGGAGATGGAGATTTCTCTTCAGTCAAAACTACTTCGTGCGATTCAGGAGGGGGTAGTTGATAGAATAGGTGGGAGAACACCTATCAAGGTTGACATAAAACTTATCGCGACAACGAACAGGAATCTAAAAGAGATGGTCAGAAATGGGCAATTCAGAGAAGATCTTTTTTATCGGATAAACACCATACCACTCATTATTCCGTCTCTCAGGGAGAGAAGAGAGGATATTGAGCCATACGCGGAGTGGTTTAGAGAGACATTTTCCAAGGAGAATAACAAGATTGTCAGAGGTATATCCAACGAAGCGATGCAGGCCCTGATAAATTTCCCATGGGAGGGGAATATCCGTGAACTGGAAAATACAATTGAAAGGGCAGTGCTCCTCTGTCAGGGCTCAGTCATCACAACAAACGACCTAAGGCTTGAACTTAGTAATCTGGATCAGAATAGACCCGAGGTAACAATTGGTGGAACAATCAGAGAGGTAGAGAAGAACCTGATTATCAGCACATTAAAAAAATGCAATGGAAACCGAACTCAGGCCGCCAGGATGCTTGGAATCTCACTCAGAACCCTTCGAAATAAACTTTCCAGATACCGTGGTGAAGAAGATATAGATTTAAGTTTATAAGGGGTAGAGCATCTCAAAAGTGCTGCATACTAACGTCATTGCGAGGAGCCCTTGTCATTCCCGCGAACGCGGGAATCCAGATCCCCGTTTTCACGGGGATGACGTTTTCGCTCGGGATGACGTAAGCCGTCATTGCGAGGAGCTGAAGAGATCCCTCACTGCGTTCAGGACAGGCTCCGCAATCTCTTCGTAGAGAATCATTCAGACTTGAACTTCTCTCTCTGCACTTATAGGCTATTTAAGAGGATTGCATTCTTATTGGTGGGGCAAACTATGAATCCAATGCAGCGGGCTATTGACTTATCCCAGATTGGTCTGCAAAGCGGCGGTCCATTTGGGGCTGTTATCACCCGCGGAGGCGAGATCATTGGTGAGGGTTTTAACACCGTGGTTGAGAGTGGTGACCCAACAGCCCATGCTGAAATTAACGCGATCCGGGATGCGTGCCTGTTTCTTAAAACTCACGATCTCACCGGTTGCGAGTTGTATACAAGTTGTGAGCCTTGTCCCATGTGTTTGGGTGCTCTCAATTGGGCGCGTATTGGTAAGGTTTATTATGCGGCTAATCGCGATGACGCGGCGTTTGCGGGATTTGATGATAGTGAGTTCTATCGTCAACAGGTATTACCACTACATGAACGCGCTGTTGAGTTTATTCAGGCGCTTGAGCCTGAACGAAGTGCTGCCCGTACCATTCTCGAAGCGTGGAAAGCGCTTCCGG
>MGRR01000124.1:3275-4211 GCA_001798265.1 Deltaproteobacteria bacterium RIFCSPHIGHO2_12_FULL_43_9 | reverse complement strand
TTTGGTTTCGTCATTGCGAGCGCCCACTGTCATTCCCGCGAAAGTGTCATTCCCGCGAAAGCGGGAATCCAGATCCCCGTTTTTACGGGGATGACGTAATCTAGTTAGGCAACATTTGCCTGGTAGGCAACAATTTCCCCAAGAACTGATGAAACGATTCTAATACATTGGTGATTTTTCTACATTTTTTTGATTTTGGTAGATGGCACCCCTGTTGCACAAGCAATAAACAGGATCTGAAGATTTGGATTGCTTACAAAGGTGGGGGGGCATCGTGAGTCAACTACTCAAAAGATATAAAAAGAACCCAAATAGCTTGTCCAGATTGGAAAAGGATCAGCTTATTCTTGAATACACGCCCTTAATAAGGTTTATAGCGCAGAAGATTGCGATGCGTCTCCCATCCAATATTGAACTGGATGACCTTATTAGTTCAGGGGTGATTGGGTTGATGGATGCCTTGGAGAAGTACGATCCTACAAGGGATAATAAATTTAAAACTTATGCCGAGTTCAGGGTCAGGGGAGCAATTCTTGATGAGCTAAGGGCGCAAGACTGGGTGCCACGTTCAATCCGTGAAAAGGCCAAGATGCTGGAGCGCGCGAATTTAAAACTGGAGCAGCGGTTTGGACGTCAGGCCCGGGACGAAGAGATAGCAAGAGAGATCGGCATTGGTGTGAATGAGCTTCAGGAATTAATTGGTCAGGTAAGATCTGTGAATATGTTGTCATTGGATGACGTGGGTGTCTTTCCAAACGGGGATAGAAAAAGGATTATGGGTATTTTGGATGCGTGTAAGCTCAATAATCCATTGAACCAGCTGGATCATAAAATTGTTAAGAATACTATTATATCTGCTATTGAAGCCCTCCCGGAAAAACAGAGGCTTGTACTCTCACTCTATTACTATGAGGATCTGAATTTAAAAGAGATAGG
>MGRR01000124.1:0-3250 GCA_001798265.1 Deltaproteobacteria bacterium RIFCSPHIGHO2_12_FULL_43_9 | reverse complement strand
CCAGTCTATCAACAGGCTTAAGCAGAGGTTAAAAGAGGTTACCTGAATCTACCCATGCCGGAGGCACCTCAGGATGCAGTCAGATCCTTCCGATAAAAAGATCGGGGGAGAGCGTGGACCATTCTTCACAACTGCTCTATTTTTTATACATTCAGAATCTGGTTCTTCAGAATCAGTTCCGGACACTTTTTATCGATACCGTTCGGGCCATTGTTGGCGCCCTGGAAACCAGAGACCAGTACACCCATGGTCATAGTATCAGGGTCTCCAGGTATGCAATTATGGTAGGTGAAAAATTGAGCCTTCCTATTGAGAGATTGCATGGGCTGGAGCTTGCGGCTCTTTTGCATGATATCGGGAAGATTGGTACCCCTGACGATATTCTTCACAAGATTCAATCACTCAATACCGCGGAATTCAGTGTCATGAAGCTTCACCCAGTTACGGGGGCGGAGCTTTTATCACAGGTTGAGGCGCTAAGACCACTGGTGCCCTTTGTAAAACATCACCATGAGCGATTTGATGGAAGAGGATATCCTGATGGATTAAAGGGTGAGGATATTCCTTTGGAATCACGGATAATACTTGTTGCGGATACGTTTGATGCGATGACAACCACCCGTTCTTACAGGAAGGGGTTGGATAAAAAGGTTGCGTTAAAGGAGTTAAAGCGCTGCTCCGGGTCGCAGTTCGACCCAAAAGTAATTGATGTTTTTATCTCCGCGGTTGAGAACTTCGAGGTGCCGACAGAATCAATCATGGAAAAGCTGGATCAGGAAAAAAAGAGAGCGGCATAATTTTTTTAAAAAATATTTGATCAATTCGTGAAATCTGGCATATTGAAATTATCTTTTAGCTGTTGCATGTTGTCGCTTCTTTAAAAGGAGGTTAACTTTGACGATCCCGCGTAGAGCCCTGGTGGTTACAACACCCAGATCAATTCTTAAAGAGAGTCTTCAGGAGCTTTTCCATCAGGCGCAGCTGGCCAATCTTGAACCATGGTGTTTTGTGAATTTACCAAAAGAGGATCTGGCTCAGGTTAACGATACAATAGGTAAAGAGGTGCGACTTATTATTCATGAACATTCATCTCTTGCGGGTCGACTGGATGAGATTCTGGAGTTACTCGAAAAGGATGGCATAGAAGAGGCTGTAATTCTGACAGATGCCGCCCCTAAGATGGATATTCTCTGGATTCAAAGAGCACTTGAGATGGTAAGTTTAGGTAAAACCGTTGTTCGTCAGGGTGGTGACGGAGGAATTCTCTTCCTGGCGGCAAAGCTCCCCTTTTCGGCGCGTTTTTGTGAGCCCGGCGGGTATAAGCCAAAAAGGGGTGATCATTTTATTACCTGGCTTCGCTGGAATGGAAAGGATGTTGTTCATCTTGCGCCAAGCCGTGTCCAGTCGTTTCATTATAATTGCGAGCGACAATCCATTAAAAGAATCCGCTCCACATAATGAGTGAACGTTGCCTTCTTGTTGGCATCCAACTCCCGTCACAATCCGATTTTGACCACAATTCATCGCTTGAAGAACTCTCAAACCTGGCAAAAACCGCAGGTGTTACGGTTGTTGGTGAAACAAGCCAGAAACTGAAAGAAATATCCCCAGCGACCTTTATTGGAAAAGGAAAGGTTGATGAGGTGGCGGAACTCATAAAAGCACAGAATATAGATGTTGTAATTTTCGACGATGAGATTAGCCCCGCGCAACAAAGAAACCTGGAAGAGAAGATAGAATGCAAGCTTGTTGATAGAACCACCCTTATCCTGGATATTTTTGCACAGCACGCAAAAAGCAAAGAGGGTTCTCTCCAGGTTGAATTGGCCCAGCTTCGTTACAGATTACCAAGGCTCGTTGGCAAGGGCATTGACCTCTCAAGACTGGGAGGTGGAATCGGGACCAGAGGCCCCGGGGAAACGAAACTAGAGGTAGACAGGCGCCGCATTAGAGACAAGATTGCAGCCATCAGAAGAGAGCTTGAAGAGGTTCATCAGGTACGTTTTCTGCATAAAAAAAGACGGTTAGGTATACCGATGACCGTTATCTCTTTAGTCGGTTATACAAACGCGGGGAAGTCCACATTAATGAATAGGCTCACGGGAGCCGCTGTATTAGTGGAGAATAAACTCTTTGCGACCCTTGATCCAACAACCAGGAGATTAAAACTCCCCAACAACCACAGGGTTTTATTAACCGACACCGTAGGCTTTATAAAGAAGCTTCCAACCATGCTAATTGAGGCCTTTAAGGCAACATTGGAGGAGATCTGTGAGGCCGACCTCTTACTACACGTTATTGATGGTGCATCCCATGATGCCTATTCCCAGTCACAGACGGTTTTAAATATCCTGGACGAGATTGGCGCGGGAGAAATCCCAACCTTGCATGTTTATAACAAACTCGATCTTGGATTTGACCAATATGATGTTGCGAAGCATGGGAGGTTACACCCATCAGTACTTGTTTCTGCTGAAAAGGGGGATGGGATTGATGAGCTTCTTAAAAAGGTTCAGGAGATGATTGAGTCAAACTTTGAAAGGCATACTTTGGAGCTTCCTCAGGGACCGACAGGCGAGAAGATTCTCGCTGTTGTCAGGGAACATGGGAGGGTAGTTGATCAAAGATATGAGCCTGACAAAATATACGCAACCGTTGAGGTTACGAAAAGATTCGCGATGTGGCTGCAACAGATTCCAAAGGAAAATTGGAGTGTTGATAACAAAAGGATCTCACACGATTGACGTCATCCTGAGCCTTCTCGTCATCCTGAGCGAAGCGAAGGATCTCGCACGATTGACGTCATCCTGAGCGGAGCGAAGGATCTCGCACGATTGACGTCATCCTGAGCGGAGCGAAGGATCTCGCACGATTTAGATTTGTACAGAGAGGTCGCTCCACTTTGGATTTATCGAAACGATTAAATCTATTTTTTTCTTTCTTGTTTTTCCCTTGAGTTGCTTTTCGCGGCGGATCGCATCTTCGATTCGATCATGGCGTTCATAATAGACGAGTTTGTGCATGTTATATTTGGCCGTGAATCCCGGCACAAGGTAGTTTTTATGCTCGTACAGGCGCTTGGCTAAATTTGCGGTGACACCAATGTATAAGACGGTGTGCCTGCTGTTTGTTAGGATATACGTGTAACCGCCATATTCCAAAAGACGCCCCCAGACCCCGGATGGCAACACAGTTTGAATCCGTTGTCTAACGACAGCTTAAAGAACAAGTTAAACCGTGCGAGATCCTT
>MGRR01000123.1:13294-14393 GCA_001798265.1 Deltaproteobacteria bacterium RIFCSPHIGHO2_12_FULL_43_9 | reverse complement strand
TGTCACTTTTCTACAAACCGAACTAAGTTCACGTTGTAAATTTCTCACACCCGATTCACGTGTATAATAATTAATCAATCCATGAAGCGCGCCATCGGATAAAATCATATGTTTGGGGGTCAGGCCATGAAGCCCAAGTTGTTTTGGGATTAAATGGCGTTTCGCGATCTGCATCTTCTCTTCATACGTGTAGCCGGCAATGCTGATCACTTCCATTCTGTCGACAAGCGGCTTAGGAATAGCATGAAGGCTATTTGCCGTCGTTACAAACATGACCTCTGATAAGTCATACTCGACCTCAAGATAGTGATCCATAAAGGTATTATTCTGTTCCGGATCCAGAACCTCTAAAAGGGCTGCCGATGGATCTCCTCGAAAATCCATGCTCATTTTATCAACCTCGTCCAGGAGAAATACAGGATTGTTGGTGCCCGCTTTTTTTAATGATTGTATAATTTTGCCGGGAAGAGCCCCTATATATGTTCGCCTATGCCCCCTGATCTCCGCTTCATCCCTCACACCACCGAGTGAGGCCCTCACGAAGATCCTATCTGTGGCCCTAGCAATAGATCTCGCAAGGGAGGTCTTACCCACACCAGGAGGACCAATCAGGCAGAGAATTGGCCCCGAGAGTTTACCAACAGCCTTTTGAACAGCAAGATATTCAAGGATTCTCTCCTTTACCTGTTTTAACCCGTAATGATCCTCATCTAGAATCTTTTCCGCTGTTTTTATATCAATCTTATCCTCAGTTTTTTCATCCCACGGTAGAGAGAGCATCCAGTCAATGTAGTTCCTGACTACAGTTGCCTCAGCGGACATTGGAGACATCATCTTTAATTTTCTAATCTCTTTTCTAACCCTTGTTTGAGCCTCCTTTGAAAGCCTCTTTGTCCTTACCTTTTTTTCATATTCGAGAATCTCCGCCTTAAATTCATCCCTCTCACCAAGCTCCTTTTGTATCGCCTGCATCTGCTCGGTCAAATAGTACTCCTTCTGGGATTTTTCCATCTGCTTTTTAACTCTATTGCGAATCTTCTTTTCAACCTGAAGTATTTCAATCTCTGCTTGCATCAAGGCAAAGAGCTCTTCAATTCGA
>MGRR01000123.1:13041-13286 GCA_001798265.1 Deltaproteobacteria bacterium RIFCSPHIGHO2_12_FULL_43_9 | reverse complement strand
ATCTGCCAGCCTGGATGGGTCTTCTATGGAGGCAACAGACATCAGCATCTCTGGAGGAATGCGCTTGTTTAATTTTACATATGACTCAAAGGTATTTTTCAGGCTCCTTATTAGGGCCTCCACCTCTGTGGATGGTTCCACATATTCTTCAATTTTAACTACACTTGCCTGGAAGAATCTCGGATTGTTAATGAAATCCTTAATCTCCGCGCGCTGCTTCCCCTCAATTAAAACCTTAATTGTCC
>MGRR01000123.1:8217-13033 GCA_001798265.1 Deltaproteobacteria bacterium RIFCSPHIGHO2_12_FULL_43_9 | reverse complement strand
AGCCTCAGTAACTGGATTATCCCGGAGAGCGTGCCAATCCTGTAAATATCCTCAGGATTTGGCTCATTTGTTTTTGCCTTTTTTTGAGCCGCTAAAAGAATATCCAGTTTTTTACTCATTGCCTCTTCAAGCGCGGCGATTGATCTTTCACGACCAACAAAGAGCGGAACAACCATATGCGGAAATACAATGATATCCCTGATCGGCAAGAGCGGAACGACTAAGATTGGTTTATCGTGTTGCAGTTCGTCGTCCATATTTTCTCCTTAAAGAGTTAGGCTGATTCAGCTTTCCCTTCAGGCACCTCCTCCATTGTTTTATGAACCAGAAGTGGAGGTTTTCCTCTCTCTATAACATCTCCATCAATAACACATTCACTAACATTTGAAAGAGATGGAAGTTCATACATGACATCAAGCATAGTCTGTTCCAAAATCGCCCTGAGTCCCCGCGCGCCCGTTTTTCGCTTGATCCCCTTTTTAGCAATTGCCCTTAGGGCATCATCAGTAAAGCGCAGGCCCACATTTTCATACTCAAAAAGTTTTTGATACTGCTTTATTAAAGCATTCTTGGGCTCAGTTAAAATTCTGACCAGGGCCTCCTCATTTAGTTCATGGAGTGTTGCAACGACTGGAAGACGGCCGACAAATTCCGGTATCAATCCGAATCTTAGAAGATCATCGGGTTCAACCTGGCTTAATAATTCTTCCGTAGATCTCTCTTTTTTATCAATTCTTTCCGCATGAAACCCGACGGTTTTTTTACCTAGTCTTCTGTCTATAATTTTTTCCAGTCCAATAAACGCGCCACCACATATAAAAAGAATGTTAGTTGTATCGACCTGGATAAATTCCTGCTGTGGATGTTTCCTACCACCCTTGGGAGGAACAGATGCCTTGGTCCCCTCTATCAATTTTAACAGAGCCTGCTGCACCCCTTCCCCGGACACATCTCTGGTTATCGATGGGCCTTCAGATTTTCGGGCAATCTTATCTATCTCATCTATATAAACAATTCCCCGTATCGTTTTTTCAACATCGTAATCCGCGTTTTGAAGAAGGGCTAAAATTATATTTTCAACGTCTTCACCGACATAGCCGGCCTCAGTTAATGTGGTCGCATCGGCGATTGTAAATGGAACCCGAAGCATCCGGGCCAGAGTCTGCGCAAGAAGCGTCTTTCCTGATCCAGTAGGCCCTACGAGGAGAAGATTGCTCTTCTGTATCTCTACATCTCCACTCTTTACCCGCCTGGCCGGACTCGTAATCCGCTTATAGTGATTATGAACCGCAACAGCTAAAATCTTTTTCGCCTGCTCCTGTCCGATAACATAATCATCAAGCACCGACTTAATCTCTGATGGTTTTGGAACAGCTGTCTCTCGGGCAGCGACCTGCTCGCGGGCGGCCTCTTCCGCAATTATATCGTTACAAAGATCTATGCACTCATCGCATATATAAACCGTAGGGCCAGCGATCAGTTTTTTCACCTCACGCTGACCCTTCCCACAAAAAGAGCAGACTAGATTTCCGTATCCCTCTCTCCCCTTATTATCCATTTTCCTCTCACTTCTTAGGTACCCGGGACACTACATCATCAATGATACCGTATGATTTTGCTTCCTCCCCGGACATATAGAAGTCACGCTCTGTATCCGCCTCAATCTTTTTTAGAGCCTGCCTTGTATGCTTCACAAGTATCTCATTTATCTCTTTTTTCAATTTCAGAATCTCCCGCGCCTGAATCTCGATATCTGTCGCCTGCCCCTGATATGCCCCCAAAGGCTGATGGATCATTATCCTGGCGTGTGGCAAGGCAAATCTCTTACCGGGAGAACCCGCCGCAAGAAGAAGGGCCCCCATACTAGCTCCAAGCCCGACACAATATGTGGCAATCGGGGCACGAACGTGCTGTATCACGTCATAAATGGCCAGCCCTGAGGTAACCTCGCCGCCGGGGCTATTAATATAAAGATTTATATCCTTGGTTGGATCCTCCGATTCCAGAAAGAGAAGCTGGGCTATAATAAGATTGGCAACATCATTATTTACAGTTGAACCCATGAATATAATCCTATCCTTTAAAAGTCTGGAATAGATATCATAGGCTCTTTCACCTCTGTCTGTCTGCTCAACCACCATTGGAATTAAAGGCATAAGGGTAAACTCCTCCTACGTCGATTATATGGGATCATCTACTACAACCGCAATAGTGGAAGATAGCGACAAAATTAGTAGAGCGTTTCATAAATTTTGCACATATTTGTCATCCCGGCGAAAGCCGGGATCCAGCGCCAATCTTATAGATTCCGGCTTTCGCCGGAATGACAAAACTTTTGAAACACCCTATTAGGTTTTTGCCTCTTTTATAAGAAAGTCTAATACACGCTCTCTAAGAAGATCGAGGTGCAAAAGATCATAAAAATCAAAAGATTTTAATAGACGATCACGATTCTTGGGATCTACAGTTTGCGCGATGCGTTGAGCCTCGGTTCTAAGTTCCTCTTCAGCAATCTTAATACCCTCTTTTGAGGCTATTTCAGTAAGTATAAGATTACTCTTTACCTTATTTATTGCCAGTTCCCTTATTTCACCCTCCCATTTATCTGCATACTCTTTAAGCGCATCTTCCTTAACCCCCTGGTGCATTAATCGTGAAGCCAGATGATTCCAGATCATAGCCTTCTCCCTCTGAATTAATGATGGAGGTGCGGCAAATGGATTCAATCTAATCAACTCCTTAAGGAATGCATCTTTAAGCTTCGCGGACGCCTCCCTCTCCTTTGCAACCATGGTCTTTTTCTTTATGTCCTCTCTTAAAGCATCGAGTGAATTGAATTCACCCACACTTTTTGCAAAGTTATCATCAAGCGTAGGAAGAATCTTCTCCTCAACACTATTCACAATAACCGTAAAAGTAACATCCTTGCCTGCAAGATCTTTAACACCATAATCACCCGGAAATTTCAGATCAAAGCTTTTTGTTTCACCCTTTTTCATACCCTCTAAATTCTTATCAAAACCCAGAATAAATGCATTTTTACCAAGCTCTAATATCGCCCCCTTGCCCTCATTACCCGGAAATGGAGCCCCACCGATTAATCCCTTGAAATCTATATTTACAAAATACCCCTCCCTGGCCACCGTATCTTCGGGAAGGGGTTTAAAGGAGAGAAACTGATGCTGAATATATTTTAAGCTCTCATCAATCTCACTATCCCTGACCTCAATATTCTCCTTTTTAATCTCTATATTTTTATACCCCTTCAATGAGATCTCCGGACGAACCTCAAGATGAGCCACAAAATTCAGAGGATTTCCCTCCTTAATAACACCCCCATCGACGGTAGGGTTTGTCAAAGGAACCAACTTTGTTTCCTCGATTATGTGCCTGCATGATAATTCAACAGATTTGTGGAGCGTTTCCTTCTCAATCTCAGGTTTAAATCGCTCTTTGACGATCTCAACAGGAACCTTCCCTGGCCTGAACCCGGAAATCTTTGCCTCTTTCTGAATACCGAAAATTACATCCGACTGAATTTTCTCAACCTCTTCCCATGGCATGGAAACAGTAAGTTTACGTTCATACGGATTTAATTTTTCAACACTATATTTTACCTTCAATTTAACTCCTGACTTACCGATTACACTATTTATTTTACATGCAAGGTTTTAATAATATTTTGTGCGGCCGATTGAGTATGTTTTATGATCTCTTTCCAGTTGGTGTATTCAACCTTTAAATTCTTATAATTAGTTAAGTCAGTTTGAGTCAAGTCCCATGGCTTAGGCTCTGCTAGCTGTAATAAGAGTTGCTGCAACATAGAAGCCTCTGATTTTTGTGGGTAGCATAGGTCTAAAGTTGAGAGAGCCTTGACAGATTTAGTTGTTCCAAGATGGTCAAATATGGCTATAAAATCAATAAAATCCCTGGTAGCGTTCCTTCGTACAATTAAATAAGCTTTAATTCGCAAAATTTCTTCCAAGGTAGGCACCCTAATTCCATTAATAATGGTAGTTTCTAGGGGTTTTTTGCGAATGAGCTGTCGAATGCCGGTACGAACACCCCTGAAATGCCCTAATATGAGTACCGGTGGTTCAATTCTATTAGTTTTCCATCCCACTTCTTTCTCAATTTTTTTTAATATTTCTTCAAACTCTTTTTCTAAATTCGCATGAACATAATCCGCATCCATCGAAAAACGATGTCCAATATGGAGTGCCGCGGCTGTACCCCCGACTAAAATACATTCAGGAAATTTTTTTTGAAACACCATTTGGGCTGATAAAAGTTTTTCCCAGGGCTCTAGTTCGTTTTCATCGTCAGCTTTTTTCATATAATTCCCCTAAGTCCAGCCAGAATAGCTTTCCATAAATTTGTTGCCCCATAGATATGCGTGGATAAAACGACATGCTCAAGCGCATCCGCAATTTCGCCAAAAGGATGTTCGCAGATAAGATGATATAAAGTAGTCCATTCCTTCATTCCACCATCCGATAGAATTTCCTCAATATACACCGGATCAGACCATGTCGGGGATTCAAGGCGTATACTTTGAAGAAGCATAGATTCTGCTGTTTTAGTTGCCCAACGACTTCGAGCCGCAAGCTTTGCAATGTGGGTACGCTGCGCAGCAGAGAGCCTTTTTCTCCTCTCATTACCACCTCTTGTTCCACAGGCCCTGAAATATTCTCTTGCTTGTCTGGTTAGGTTCCCCATGAGATCTATTATATGCTTACGGGGTAAGCATTGTCAACGGATCCAATAACTTGTTAATATTACTAAGGTATTGTGTGGTGCGAAGGGGGGGAATCGA
>MGRR01000123.1:3250-8205 GCA_001798265.1 Deltaproteobacteria bacterium RIFCSPHIGHO2_12_FULL_43_9 | reverse complement strand
TACCCCACCAGGTCCTAAGCCTGGCGCGTCTACCAGTTCCGCCACCTTCGCATATTGTCCGTCATAAAATGGCACTTTTGTTGTCGCTTCTCACTCAAAAATCCTCATGTACATATCAAGTACACTCCGGTTTTTTCGCTCAAAGCTCCTAAAAATTGCCTATTTTCTGACGGCCAAATCAAATGGCAACTTTGTTGTCACTTCTCACTCAAAAATCCTCAAAATTAGTGCTTCCACATCTTGTTCCAGTCTTCCTCAGATATATCAGAGACCATTACCTTAAATTTCTTTCTTGTTCTATTCTCTTTCCATTTTCTAAAAAACGCAGGTGGTTTTTTCAGGAACTTGAAATATATGTAGACTACACCGCAAATTAATCCACCAAGGTGCGCCAAATGAGCTATCCCATCCTGCGTCATTGAAAAGGATGAAAAGAATTCGATTAAACCCAAAACTATAACAAATGTTCTCGCCTTCATCGGAAAGAGCATCATAAAAAAGATGTGTCTGTCACCGTAAAAGATTCCGTACGCGGCAAGAAGACCGTATATGGCACCTGAGGCGCCAATTATTGGATACATTCCAGGAAGGCTAAAAACTATGTTCACAACATAGTTAAATAATCCGGCGCCAACACCACAAATAAAGTAATATGTGTAAAACTGCTTCGTTCCAAAGAGCCTCTCAAGCTCACCCCCAAACATGGCAAGAACAAGCATGTTAAAAAAGATGTGCCATATGTTCCCGTGAAAGAACATGTAGGTAAAAAATTGGTAAATAAAGAATGGAAAACGCTCTGTTACAAGGTCAGGAACCAATCCACCCCAATATTCTAAATGAAGACCAGGAAACATGAATCTTGATAAAAATGTAACGATGAAAACAGCGACGTTAGCGGTAATTATAACCCTAACCGCTGGCGTTAAGGGTCCACCCAAGGATAATTGATACGATCCTCGCATTATAATCCCCCTAATCCTGTAACATTTTCACAACACGTTAAACTTATTGACGACCAATAAATTCCTATCTTTCTGCAACCTTACAAAAGGGGGGAGAAAGGAGCAAGTAGTAATCACCAGATTGGGCACTTTTCCCATGCGGATAAATGCTGGCACAACAATTGCTCAAGGAAAAATCATTGTTATATATGAAAATTAACATTGTAAATTTTATCTGATTATTTAAAAGTTTAATTTTCATTGTTGACAATAGGAGTAGACAAAAATAATGTTTTTAACAGCGGCATCTAAGCATGACATCATTAGAGGTGAAGCGATGGACCTGTCTAAAGAACGTCGGCGGTTTAAGCGCATTCCGGTAGATCTTTGGGTTAAAGAAGAGTCTGGTGACTACTACTTCTTCCATCAGGCAGGCGATTTAAGCATAGGTGGGCTCTTTTTAAATAATAAGGTTATATCAAATGAGCTTAGACGAGCTACCTATAAATTTAAACTACCAAACTCATCAGAGGTAATCACGGTCCAAGGGGAAGCTGTCTATGATCTGGTAAAAGACAAACTGCAGAAGAAAACAGGCACTGGAATCAGGTTTTTAAATCTGAAACCTGAATATAAGAGGGTAATAGAGGATTATATAGGAGGAAACCGATTTAGCATCTAATAGCTGGCTGACGCAATTTCAAATAAGACACCATTTGTGTTTTTTGGATGCAGAAAGGCTGCTTTTATGCCATGCGCCCCCTTGATTTCATCCGTTACAAATCTAAAACCCCTCTTTTTCAACTCATCGATTCTCTTTTTTAAATCCTCAGTCTGAATGCATATATGGTGAACACCCTCCCCTCTTTTATCCAAAAAGCGTGCAATTGCGGAATCTGGCGACGTCGGCTCAAGCAGCTCTATCCTCGATTCACCCACCTTAAAAAAGGCGACTTTGACCTTTTCACCCGGTACCTCTTCATTCCCTTCAAATGCCAATCCTAATTTTTCGAACGTTTTTGTTGCTTCTTTGAGCGTTTTGACCGCAATTCCAATGTGTAAGATTTTTTTGTACATGATTTCCCTTTTGTGATCTTTATAGCAGGAAACTCCTCCAGTGCATGGGAGAGCGTTATACCCTGACGTACCGCATTTTTCTTGTTTTCCTTCGTGTGCCTCACAGGGTTTATAAATCCAAGTTTGGTAAGGTATTCTTCCATAAAAAGAACTCTTCTTGTGCACTTTTACTTGAAAAATATAGAAATTAAAAGGGGGCTGACCAGTAGGTCAGCCCCCAGCTTTAGAAGATACCTAGAACGTATAGGATACGTTCGCGTAAGCGGTGCTACTGGTTAAGAGTTCGTCTTGATTATTAAACCACACATCCCTAAGTTTTCTCGCACCGTAGCTGGAACCACCAACTACCACACCTGCCGCTAATTCAACCGCTCCCAAGGGGCTATAGGTAACCTCTGGTATAAGCATAAAACGGGGAGCACCCTTAGCTGGTTGATTCGGTTTGGGATCATGTCTCCAGTCCAATTCAAGCTGCGCAACGGTTCCAAGGCCTACCTTCTCTGTAATTTTATACCCTAAAATCCCCTGAATAATCTGTCTGGTAATGGGATTAGCATAAGACTCAATTACTACTGTTCTTGTAGTAGCCTCACGATCCTCAAACGAATAGATGGGATATGCCTCCTTACTGAAAAGGTAGAATCGTGAAGCAAGCGTTGTTCCCAGTGTTAGTCTGGTCCAGTTCTTTATCGCCGAGATGGAAGGAGCAAAGTAGGCAAGAAAACCTGAATCACTTTGGCTGGGGGTAATCTTATCGGTTGGCAAAACAACCCTTAAACCAGCGCCCAGCTTTACGTCAGAAGGGGTAATTGTACCAATGCTTGCCTTCTTGAGGTTTAACTCTGTATCCCCAACATAAAATGATCCCACGTCGTTTACCCCGGTTTCTAAAAATGTATTGTAAAAAGGTTGTCTTATGTTCACTGAATATCCACTGGCTCCCAACTTGTAGGTAAATGAGAGTGCTGTTTCCTGATTTAATTCACTAACAAATGGCGCCGCGGTTTCTTGTCCAAGCTGCATCGATGTCTCAGTTGAAAGTGTTACCTTCCATGGTCTCTCGATCACCGCGTCAGCCGTACTTACATCCTGCGCAAATGTAACATGCGCAAATAGTAACGCTATAAATCCCAAAAAAATCCTAAACATTGGTCCCTCCTCGTAGGCATTGAAAAAAAGCAGACTACATTAACCAAATGATAGAGGCAATCCCTGTGCCATTCTTTTGGATTTAATTGGGGAAGGTAACTAAATAGTGATTATGCCCGTGGAATTTAAAGGTTATATGATTTTAATATTAATTTTCCTAGATTTTGGAAACATAATTCACAACATTTAACATGTAATTTATTCATGGATATTGATTTATTAAACAGCACATTTCTCTATATTTTATCTAAAAACTAGTAGTGTTGAGCAAAATGATACCGGAATGTGTAAAATTCACACAGATTCGTAGGTGGCACTGCCAATAAAAGAGGCTCTATCACCGAGTTCTGATTCAATTCTAATCAACTGATTATATTTCGATGTTCTGTCACTTCTGCATGGAGCCCCGGTTTTTATCTGCCCGGAGGATGAGGCAACGGCGAGATCGGCTATTGTAGAGTCTTCTGTCTCACCAGACCGGTGTGAAATTATCGTTCTGTATTGTTTAGATTTGGCAAGATCAATTGCCTCAAAGGTTTCTGTCAGGGTTCCAATCTGGTTTAATTTAATCAGAATAGCGTTGGCTACCCTCTTTTTTATCCCATCTTCTAATTTCTTCACGTTGGTAACAAAGAGATCATCCCCAATGAGCTGTATTTTCTTTCCCAGACGCTTTGTTAATTCTATCCAGCCATCCCAATCGTTTTCTCCCAGACCATCCTCAATGGAGACAATAGGGTATTTTGAGACCAGTCTTTCATAAAAATCTATCATCTCTTTCGATGTATAGCCTTTTTCTCCTATCTTATATTTTCCATTTTTGAATAATTCGTTTGAAGCAACATCAAGGGCAATTAATACATCTTTACCTGGGGAGAGTTTATTAAGCTCGATTGCCTCAATGAGGAGATCAAGTGCCTCTTCATTGGAACGTAGGTTCGGGGCAAAGCCCCCTTCATCACCAACGGATGTTGATAATTTTTTCCCCTTCAAAACCTTTTTTAATGAATGATACACCTCAACGCCAAAACGAAGCGCCTCGGAAAACCTTTTCCCCTTAACGGGAACAATCATAAATTCCTGGATATCAACATTGTTGTCTGCATGAACGCCACCATTTAGGATATTCATCATGGGAAGTGGCATTACATACCTTTTACTCTTTCGCATGGACTCAAATAAACGAAGATTTGTCTCATTGGCCTTCGCCTTCGCGTACGCAAGTGACACAGCAAGAATCGCGTTCGCCCCCAACCTTGACTTATTTTCTGTTCCATCAAGCTCTATCAGTTTTTTATCAAGAGTTTTTTGGTTATCTATATCTTTTTTGATTATTGATTTTGAGATTATATTGCTGACATTTGAGACAGCCTTAAGAACGCCCTTGCCGAAATATCTCGATTTATCACCATCCCGCAATTCAACCGCTTCATAAGCGCCTGTTGAAGCGCCACTTGGCACTGCTGCCATGCCGCAATATTTGTCATCCAAAACAAGACCAACCTCAATCGTCGGATTACCTCTGCTATCTAAAATCTCCCGGGCATTAATGTTGGTTATTTTGGACATAACGTGATTCGATTCTTTTACTGTATATCGAAAGTTCTTTCAACTAACTATCATCCTGAGACATAATGTCATTCCCGCGAAAGCGGGAATCTATAAAACGTACAGTAGATCCCCGTTTTCACGGGGATGACAATAGAAGTAAGGATGTCATAGATAGTTCTTTACAAGACTTTCTAGAAGGGTTTTCGATTTCTCTTTTAGATTTTTGAATTGAATCTC
>MGRR01000123.1:0-3195 GCA_001798265.1 Deltaproteobacteria bacterium RIFCSPHIGHO2_12_FULL_43_9 | reverse complement strand
CCTTCCACAATTGGAAGACCATTGGATGATAGACTTAGGGAGAGCAAAACGTCTGTGCCAAGTGGTAATAATTTATCGGTTTCCAGGTGAACCCCGCCACCCGGCAGGTCAGAGATGTAGGATGTTAAAAATTCATCAAAGTCGGAAAATTGGGCAGTAACAATTATCTGTGCAGGATTAAATCCCTCATCTATTGAAATGCGTGAAATCAAATCACACCCCCATTTTGTGTAGTGTGAGAAGATCCACTGCTTAAATCGACAAAGATCGTCAAGTTACCCAACTCATTAAAAAGTAACAGGATAATTATTAATTCGCAAATTTATTAGCCATTTCTACCTTAAAACCCTTATCCGCTGCCGCGAATTGAATTATGTTCATTTTTTGAACATATACTAATAAATATGTGTATTATTAATATGTTATACAAATATTACTGGTCTTTTTGTATAATTGCTTTGCACATAGGTAGTATAACTGATTGAAATCATTATTGAATTATATAATCAAATTCCCTTGTAATTTCAAGGTGTTCAGTTAGAAATCCAAATCGCTCAACTAAATGGCATTAACATTGCTCACCAAATTTACGAATTTTTTAATTCTCAAGGTGATTAGGGGGGCACTCAAATGGGTGCAAAGGTTGTTTCGCTTGGCGAATACAGACTATCCAAAAGGCAGAAGCTTACCAAAGAGATGCTCTACTACATGAACAAGATCCAACTTCTTGAAGAGCTTATAAAATATTACGAAGAGGTAAAAACAGATCCTTACGACATAGATCTTGCCCTTTGGGGTGAGGATTTAATGGATGTTATCTCTCAAAGGCGTCTTTCAAAAGAGCTGCACGATTTATTAGAGCAGTATGACGCTGAAGGGCCACTCACTCCACTAAAAATAAACAAGCCGCTGATGTCCTGAAATCCTAGCGGGATTTAAGCAGCTGTTTTATAGATTGCCTGTCTTTTCTGCTAAACGCGCCTAAAACAAATACGTTCAGGTTTTCACCCTTGAAGATTCTTTTTGCCAATTCCTGAAGCTCTTTGGAGGAAATCAAATCTACCTCTTTCATTAACTCTTCCGGCGGTTTTGGTTTGTGGGTAAGCTCCGCTTCCGCAAAATGAATCGACATCTGCCTTACCGAATCGAGATGAAAAATAAAATCCCTCTTATGCCTCTCTTTTACCTTAAAAAGCTCCTCCTCACCTACCAGAGAACTTTTCAGGTTTTCTGTCTCTCTTAATATCTCCTCTATCACGCGTGTAACCTTTTCCGGAGCAACAGCCACGTCAACCTCAAAAATTCCTGTATCACTGAAGCTGTCAATTGAAACACTTATGTCATAGGCAAGCCCGAGCTTTTCACATATGCCTCTTTGCATCCTGGAGCTTATCCCATCGTCAAGCAGTCGCTGAATCAGCATCAGTTTCAGCATATCGGGATCACCCTCTGGTAAAGCCCTCCAGGCAACCTGAATCTCGGTTTGGGGCACACCCTCAAGTTCAATCAGGTGGTCCATCGCGAATGATTGTGAAACTGTAAGCGGCTGCAACGACTGGATTGGGGCTCCACTCAGATTCCCAAAAAGCCTGTTGGCCGTTTCAAGAACACTCTCCTTATTAATGTTTCCGGTAACACAAAGGATCATATTCGATGGAACATAAAATTTCTTAAAATGATGCAAAAGATCCCTTCTCTGAATCTCCCGCACATTCTCCCGTGTGCCTATCACCAAAAAGCCCAGTGGATCTCCCGGGTAAAGAAGGGAGCGGGAGATGTTATCAATATCAATATCCTCCCCATCCTCATCCAGGTCCTCCATAATCTCTTCCAGAATAATCTGTCTCTCAATCTCGATATCACTTAACAGGGGGGCACGGATCAGATCCGAGAGTATCTCCAGCCCTTCGGTTAATTTCTCTGGAACAAGCTTGCACCACAGGGATGTGAATTCCCTGAATGTGTTGGCATAAAGCCCGTTTCCTATGGATTCAAAGGCGTGATTCAAAAGAAACGAGGAGGGATAATTCTTTGATCCCCTGAACAACATATGTTCCAGGAAATGCGATATCCCGTTATTTTCCAGGGTCTCATACCTGGAACCAACCTTTATATATAATGAAATTTCCGCAGAATGAAGATATGGCATTTCAATGGTAACAACGCGAAGTTGATTACCCAAAACATCTTTCGAATATCGGTAAGATTTATTCTGTTCCATTATAAAAGATTCGTTGCCAATTCAGCCAACCCCGATCTCTCACCCTTTCTCAAAGTAACATGCCCAGCTATTAATTCCGCCTTAAACCTTTCTACCACATACGTAAGACCATTATTGCTTGAATCAAGATATGGATTGTCAATCTGATAACAATCACCGGTCAAAACAACCTTTGTGTTCTGGCCAGCCCTTGTAATTATTGTCTTAATCTCATGCGGGGTAAGATTCTGCGCCTCATCAACGATTAGAAACTGATTTGGAATGCTCCGTCCCCGGATATACGTCAAAGGCTCAATATTAATCATCCCCTGATTTACCAATTCCATAAAAGACCTTCCCCGGCCCTTCCGGTGCCCAGCCCCTTGGCTCATAATAAATTCCAGATTATCAAATATAGGCTGCATCCATGGATTTAATTTCTCCTCAACATCCCCCGGTAAAAACCCTATATCCTTACCCATTGGGAAGATTGGCCTGCTTACAAGCATTCTATGATACATATTGTCATCAACCGATTTCTTCAGACCAATTGCAAGGGCCAAGAGTGTCTTCCCGGTTCCCGCCTTTCCAACAAGGGTTACAAGCTGAACATCATCATTAAGCAAAAGGTCCATTGCGAATGTCTGTTCCAGATTCTTCGGATGTATCCCCCAGATTCCTTCAACCGCGGACGATACAGGGATGACCATTTTTTTAAGCGTGTCAAACCTCCCATAGGTCATATGGTTGGGGTCCTCTTCATCCCTCAATATGACAAATTCATTCGGCATTAATTCCACATCATCAATTTTAAGCTTCTTCTCCCTGAAGAATGAATCCACAACATCCCCCGGAACCGTGTATTCTGTGACACCGGAATAGAGCTCATCAATTGGTGTCTTATTCGGCTCATAATCTACCGCCTTCAGGCCCAGCGCATCAGCCTTGACCCTTAAGTTCGTATCCTTTGTAACAAAAACTACCTCTTTTTTATT
>MGRR01000122.1:6943-20557 GCA_001798265.1 Deltaproteobacteria bacterium RIFCSPHIGHO2_12_FULL_43_9 | reverse complement strand
AGGATCTCAATGAGAGATTGCTTCGCTTCGCTCGCAATGACGGAGAGATTGCTTCGCTTCGCTCGCAATGACGAATGCGCTCGCAATGACGAATGCGCTCGCAATGACGGGTATCCTCGCAATGACGGGTATCCTCGCAATGACGAAGGGCTCGCAGTGACGTTATTATTTAATGTTCTCATTATTCCATCTCGTGAATAAGTCTGAACGCAAATCTTAAAATCTTCTCGGCATTACCATTATCTATCTGATTAGAAATATAGTTTAACATCGGCTGCAGATTTCCTGCGCGATTTATTCTATCAAGGGAGGCAATCAACCTTTGAAAATCCTCCCTTTCAATCATCTCACCCAGCTCTCTGGTAAATTTTCCAAGCGGGTGATTATTTGTCATGGACATTTCTGCTGTAAGCAGATCATTTAGTCCCAACAGGAACCTATCAAGCTCCTCCTGAGGCACACTGTCGACAGCCTCGGCGGTCACCCTTAAAAACTCACCCGTTAAGGGTAGCGCCTCTCTATCAACCAATGTCCTAATTAATAAAATAATATTATTAATAAGGGATGTTTCTAAATTATCATCCTGCTGGGGTCGCACAAGATCAAATAGCCCTTGTGAGGCGAAAACCTTCTTGGACCAGCACATAAACGGGGAATCCTGACACCTCTGTTCAACAAGGAGAAATGCCTCAAACAAGCCGCTATCAATTGCCGAAATCAGCAACGGTCTTAGCTTTTGAATAAACTCTTCATTGCGAGCGAATTCGATAAGGGAAACAAGATCCTTAAAGAGGGGGTAAGTCTCCGAATTATACTGATGCAGAGCATGCAAAATCTTTCCATTGCTGCTGGTGCCATTTGTGACAAGCACCTCAAGCGCCGGAAGTGTTCTTAGAACATCATGCGTAAAGTCGAGATCCTCATTTGACCAGGCGGGGGGAGAGAGGGGGTCGGATGGAACCTCCCTGACCTGAGGCAGGTAGTATGAAATGATCCACTCCCTTAATGTCTTGCACGTCCCCTCCCTGCAGGAGACCTCTTCAAGATACTTTACAAGTTCAAATTCCTCGAAAATTGTTTTCAGGATTGAATCTCCGTCATCACTGGCACCCGGTGGATTTTTCCCAATCTCCTTTATAATTTCTTCGGCTAAATTCATATCAGTATCGAACTCCAGAGACTTTATTTTATCGACTATCTGATTCCAGAGCTCCAGGAATCCAAGATCTACCCTGTAGTATCTCCAGATTGCATCATCCCACGCGCCGTAAAGGATCTGATTCATCGTCTTGTTTTCATCAAGAGCAAGAAGGGCGAAGTTGTGAATAAAATCCTCCACCATCTCTCTTATGCCACCCTCCTGGTCCAGATAGGAGGAATAGTGCTGCGTATATTTATTCACAAAATCTGTATATTCATCCTGTAAGTTAAGGAAAAGGCCCTCCTCCAGATCATTTATAAAGTTTTCATTCTGGCTCAAATCCCTGTCAAACTGACTGAGTATGAATTTTAAACCACCGACGTCGTTAATATATTGTCTGAACCCCGAGGGGCATTGGTTGGTCGCAAAGGCATCGAAATAACAGAAAAAGAGATTCAAAATATCTTTTACCTGCATCCTGCCACTATCGTACGAATATCCACGCTCGGTGAAAAAGCGCCTGAAATCACTCTCAGTCAAATCTTCAATCATCATTCCATGAATCCGTTCAATAAATTTTCTTCTCAGCTCCTCAACAACAGCCTTTTTTATCAAGGTCTCATACTGTAGAAAACTAACCTTAAGGCTGTGTAAAAATCTGTTGTTGGGCCGGTTTAAGGTATGAACAAGATTTGTAAGCTTAACGATCGGATCGAGTGGATGCGTTAAGAGATCCTTTAACCTGTTTGGTTCATTCTGGGGATCGGGATAGGGACCCTGAACTAACGGGCCAATTGCACCGGATGTTAAAACATCATTGGCAAACGGAAGCAGCGGGGTCAATACCTCCCTTTCCCTGAATACACTCTGAAGTTCCAATAAAAGCTTTTTGTAAATCAAGGTGCCTTCATCGGAGCTCAAAAGCCAGCTGCTAAGCCTCTTCATCAATATCCCCATCGCGCCACTACTTATGGCCGATGACGAAGATCTGGCGGCAAATTCAAAATATGCGCTCTGGAACATCGACGTAATAGAGGGAAGCATGGGCCGGAGCACCCCATTTTCGGAAAGATCCCCGACAACCTTGCTCACGACAGGAACAATATTGGGTATCACGTTACGCTTGAGAATTTCAGCCATAAATGGAAGAAGCTGGATTATCTTCTCCTCGTCTATTGAACCTAGTACGTCTCGCAATGTGTCTGAATCACCACTCGACATTACACTGTTAAGGGAATCAAAAAGCTCATTATCCATTATTAATGGAGCAAGATCATTAAGAGACCCGTCATAGTTCAAACAGTTAAAAAGGGTAACCCGCATTTCAGCAGCAATGGCCCTACCCGGATTTATGGTTACCTGGCTGCAGAGCTGCTGCCTTCTTGTCATATCCTCCTGATATTTGGGATTGGAAAATCTCTTAATTGATGGCGGTTCAGCCTGCTTGCTGCACGCTGTGAAACCAAGAGCAATGATAAGAAGAAAAACGCCTGAAGCTTTGTTCATAATGCCCCTTATGATTACCGTCATTGCGAACCCTCCGTCATTGCGAGCGCCCCCGTCATTGCGAACCCTCCGTCATTGCGAGGAGCCGAAGGCGACGAAGCAATCTCGCGTTGAGATTCCTTCGGTCGCTTCGCTCCCTCGGAATGACGTAGAACGTCATTGCGAGCCTTCCGTCATCCCCGTACACCCCGTCATTCCCGCACCCCGTTTTCACGGGGATGACAAAGTCGTCATTGCGAGGAGGCCCGAAGGAGATCCTTCTCCACGTTCAGGACAGGCTCCGCAATCTCGAGATCCCTCGCTACGCTCGGGATGACGAGAGAGAAATCCTGCTCTGCCACGAGAGATGAATCCTGCTCTGCCCAGTTTCTTAAACCTGACAAAAGACACTCCAGATTTCTATGAACGAAATCCTTGGCTGCATCCGTAAAAACAGTCTCCGGATTTAATTTGACTATGTAGCGTAAAAGAGTCCGGCCAGAAAAAGAACGATCCGCGAAAACCGACCACTCCCCCTCCATATCATCTACTTCACCAGGGCCTATGTAGTTAAATATAACCCCTTTGGGTTCAGCATCAGGGTATAGAAAATATTCATTCGTATAACGGGTTGAGCCACTGTCATTTAATACCTTCCATTCCACAACACGGTAGTTTTCTCTCTCTGTAACCACCCTTACCCGCTCAACATTACATATATTTCTTCTACAGTTCTTATAATCTGTTAATACCTCAAACACCCTTCCACTTGGTGCATTGACCCAGGCGAACGCAAGACCATAAACCCATTTATCAAAAACAGAATCACCATCCACGATACAGGTATACCGGGTTATATCTTTTCCTGCCGGGGGGAATTCCGATACATTGACACCACATATGGTATCTGGGGTTTGGGCTCTCGCTTCACTAAGCGGCAAACCTAAAACTGTGATTCCACACAATAAAATCAAGAAAAGGAATAATCTTTTCATCCGTGCTCCCCTCTTTTGATTATTTGTGATCTCCCTATATTGAAGCTTAACGGTTAAAATCAGATATACTCCACGTATTTCCGCTTAGATTAAGAATTGCGGTGTAATATCAGGGTGTTACCTGTAGCACAAAATAGTATCAGCACACTTTTTGATCCACTCCCCCTCTGTAATTGAATCTTTGAAACGAATCCTTTGATTTGCTGAAGTGATTATGAACTATTTAATACAACCTTATTTTGATAAGATAAAAAGCAATACATGTTTCACGGTTTTCCTGGTGCAACCTACAACTTCTGAGGTAGCCATGGTTGTACGTGGAAGAGAGGCTGAAACAAGGCGTTTTCAGGATCTTTTTAATACCGAATCTATTTTCATTATTCAGGGGCTCCCCGGAATAGGGAAAAGAACATTTTTACAGCAGCTAGTAAAAACAATACCCTCCAGTTATGAGCTAGAGACAATCCAGGTTGAGGGCTTATTTCAGGATATTATAAAACTCAAAAATCTAGGCACCGATCTTCTTCCAAACAACAGATTAACCATTTTACTCGATTTGGATAAGGCAGCGGATTTTACATATGCCTCGGCATGGATAGCGTCACAAAAAAATGAGAACAAATCAAAATGGATTATTGTCACCAAAAGGGGGCTCGATCTGCCCAGATTGGAAAGACTCGATTTATGTACGTTTACCCTAAGCGGTCTTTCAGTTGAAGATTCAAGACGATGGGTGACTGATCTATATAAAAAACATACCCTCATGCTAAATGGAAACTTTGAGCTGCAAACCATCATCGATTTATCCGGTGGCCACCCCTGGTTTTTAAAATTTCTGATTGCGCATATCTCGAAAGTAGACGCGAAGAACTGGCTCCAATTAAGGGGGGAGCCGGAATTTGTGAACTTTGCAAACTCCCTCGAAGAGCATCTCAGCGGCAAGGAAAAAGACGCACTGACTGAAACCGCCTCATTTTTGCACGGCTTTCCAACTAATGATCTGCAGAAGACATCGATTACAGGACCCGTTCTCAAAAAACTAGAGGATCTATTCCTGATTGAAAATGGTCAAAGGATTAAACTTGCATCCCCATTCCTTCAGCAATTATATTCACCGAATCTTACCAGAAGAAGAGCGTATCGATTATTCCGCTACTACAAATCAACCTGCGCACTGCCTGAACCATCCCTGGAAGATCTCCACGGGCTTGGGAAACTGGCACTACAGTTAGGGAAGGTGGATTTGGGAAAAGATATTTTAACATCCATGATCCCCAGGATCAGAACCGCGAGGCACTCACAATGGGCGCTTGAATTATTTGATGGACTTGAGGAAGCAAAAGAGCCGTTAACCCCCGAATTACAATTAGCGCAGGTAGACCTTTTAAACCTTGTCGCAAGATATAGTGAAGGGCATCAAAAGGTTTCGAAATTGGAGCGTAACATTTCAGAGGACATTGATTCATCAACCAAGATGCATATGCGAAGAGCCATGATGTGGGCCCTTATAATGGATGGGCAGTATAAAAAAGCAGTGGATGAGATATTACTCTTTCTTAAGAAAGGGGACTCCAACTCTCTGATGGAGTACGTGAATAACCTTAATCACCTTGCGTTTAACTATGTCTTCCTGGGTAAATTTCAGGAGGCAAAAGCCGCTGCGGAAGAGAGCCTTGCCCTACAGGCTACTATTCCAGAGGGTGTCTCCTGTTACTCAAACAGCTTCCTGGTTCTTTCATTCGATACATGCGGAGAATACGCAAAGGCTTTAAGCCTGGCAGAAAGGTTTTTAGAAAACGCCGTCAGAAACAATGATCGCCTTTACCAGGCTCTCCTCTATAGATTCATGGGGAAAATATTAACCGAAATAGGACAATATTCCAAAGCGGAAGATTTGATCCAGCAGGCCTACGCGACATTTATCGAGAATGAAAATCCATTCGCCCGATATTCAATTTTAAGCCTTGAACTTAGAATATCTGGGCAACAGGGAAAATATAAACACGTAAAACTCCTAAATGAGAAATGTGCACCTTATATGTCGCTCTTTCCAAATCAATTTTCCAATCTTGTCGCCAAATACCACCAGGCAATTGTAGAGGCGGACCAGGGAAATCTGGAAGCTGCCAGGGATATTTTAAATTCAGTCAAAGAATTGGCTACAAAAACAGACTGCAAGCCGATTTATGGAAGGGTTCTTGCCAAACTTGCCGACATCGATCTTACGCAATGCCTCTATCACGAGGCACATAAAAAAATTGAACTCGCAAAATCAATCAGCAAAGAAATGGGAGATCCCCTACTTGAACAGATCAATCTGGGACTGGAAGCAAAGTCCCTGACAATTCAGCAAGATTATCTGAAAGCCATAAGCCTGTTTGAAAAATCAGAAAGAATTGCCTCGTCACTTGAAACCCCATATGGCCGGGCATTGGCCTTAAACAGGCTCGCGGGACTACATTTAAAACTTGAAAATATTGAAAAAGCAAACCAGCTGCTTGAACAAAGCTCCATTATTCACAGACAACTTGGAGACCGAAGGGGAGAGGTTGATGACTTATTTATAAAAACAAAGATGGCCATGAAAGAAAGAAAGTGGCAAAAAGCCCATGAGTCCGAATCACTCCGAAACGGGATAATAAAAGAAGAGGAATATACACATATATTACCAGGCTCCAACCTAACGCTCGCAATCATAGCGCTTCAACAGGAAAACCCCTCCCTGACACAATCTATATGCCAGAGTATCGCTGAATCACATAGATCAAAATGGGAGGAGCTGGCAGCTCTCAAAATATTAAAGATGACCCCGCGTGAAGAATCATCCTTTAATCAGATTACGCAACGGATAGAACAGCTTGAAGCGCATCTCACCACAGCTGACCGAAAAAACATTGAAAATTTTTTCTCGGATCTGCAGATAGAACAACCCCGCGACTTCCTCGTCCAGACAAATTCCTGCACCAAGCAGGTAACCCACGAAGCACTATCACAATTTTCACAAAAAGATTTTGATTTGTGGATAAACTTCGCAACCAATGAATTCCACGAAAAAACCCTGGGTAACCTATACTTTGGCCACGAAACAATACTGCACACACTGTTTGAAACATTGGTAAAATCCCCGGGGAGATTCTTCACAAAGGAGGAACTTTACAGGGTCGCGTGGCAGGTGGACTATCATCCACTCGCGCATGACCCAAAGATCTATTTTATGATTAATCGCCTGAGAAAACTGATTGAGCCATCCACGGCGTATCGATATATATTAAGCTCCGATCTTGGATACACCTTCAATGAACATTCCAATTTCTGTCTTATTCAGAGAACCAAACCGCAAACCTCAACCTATCTTAATCCAAGACAACGCACCTTACTCTCAATACTAAACGCAGAAGAATATATCAGTAACATCGAATACCGAAAGCGATTCCAGATCTCAAACGCAACCGCATACAGGGACCTGAAGGAATTAACCGACCGAGGACTGCTCTTCAAGGAAGGGGATGGAAGAGGGGTAAAATACAGGCAGAGAGAGGTTTAAGTCTCTAGCAGACCATTTCACAAATTCTGCGCGCAGTCGTCATTCCGAGGGTGGAATGAGCCCTCCTCGATTTCAGAAACTGTATCCCTATAATTTAAGAACATTTGTATCGATAAGTTTTTTTAATCGCTTATCCAGTACTTAATGATAGTCTCGTTTTTAATATCGTAAACTAACGCAAAACTTGATTTTTCAGACCAAACTCCTTCGATAAAATCACAATTCGACGTAAATTCAGTTGGACCAGGATCATCTAAAGAACCATACCCCTTACCTTTGGCCGTCTTATACTTTCCCTTTTTCTTAAGCAGTATGAAGTCTGGGGCTTCTTTTTCTATAATTGTTTTATTCTTATTCGAAACAAAAATTAATATTTCGCTATTGGATTGTCTAGAACTCTCAACGATTAAGGCTTTATCAAGCTTGCCATCACAATCAAAATCGCCTTCTACATAATAGGGAAGAGCTCCTTTTTTCCGGAGTTCATCTATTGGGAAAGACGGCCAGCCTTCAGAGATGGAATATCTATAATACTGAACACCTCGAACCTTCTTGCTTATTCCTTTTTTCTTTAAAAGATTTTTAATACCGTATTTCTTATTACCATCCTCAAAGAGTTTTTGGACCTCAGCTATTGTTTTTTGAGTTGCTTTAGTTTGAAATTCTTGCCCTTCAGAAAAACTATAGGAAGAATAAATAAGACAAGGAAGAATGACAAGATGAAGTAAAATGTATTTCAAAAATACCCCTCTCAGAGTAAAAGATTTTTAGTTAATTCTTAGTTTAACATACTTATTATCATGCAATATGCACATTTTTTCTAGGATTTGAGCCGTCCCCTGCTTGGAAAGGCTGGCAAATAATTCAATTTTTCGGTATTTGCTTAAAAATGACCGAAACACTTTGTTTACCCCTTAAAGAAAGCCTCTTCAAAGTGAATTTCATGGTAGGTAGATGGAAATAGTATCTCCCGCCCCTTTAACTCTGCCTGATAGGAAGATCTCACATAGGGACCGGAGAAAACCTGTTTAAAACCTAGCTGTTTGCCAATTGCTGCATAGCGGTCAAAGGTTTCCTGTTTTATGTATTCAACTACGGAAATCTGCTCATTTGTAGGCTGTAAATACTGGCCAAGGGTGAGAATATCTGTCCCTGCTTCTCTTAAGTCTCTCATCACATTAATCAGCTCCTCCTCTTTTTCTCCAAGGCCAAGCATCAACCCAGATTTGACCAGCGGTCGGTTTGGGTGATTTTTTGCCCTCTTTAGAATATTAAGGGATCTTTCGTAGAGCGCTTTGGGCCGGATGGTTCTATAAAGCCTTGGAACGGTCTCTGTGTTGTGATTAAAAATTGCGGGCTTTGCGTCACAGACCGTATCAACAGACTCAAGTCTACCCATAAAATCCGGGGTCAGAACCTCAATAACAATTGAGTCTACACTCTTGGCTATCATTTGAATCGTTTTAGCAAAGTGGGCCGCACCGCCATCCTGCAGATCATCCCTGTTTACAGAGGTGAGCACAACGTGAGCGAGCCCCATCTCCTTTACAACCTTTGCAATCGATTCAGGTTCCTGAGGGTTTAGCTTTTTTGGCCTGCCGCTACTTACAGAGCAGAAGGCACATGCCCTTGTACAGAGGTCACCCATCAGCATAAAGGTTGCTGTTGGCTGACCGAAGCATTCAGAGAGGTTTGGACAGCGCGCCTCCTCGCAGACGGTATGCAGATTATGTTTTCGCAATATTGCTTTTAATCTGTGCACTTGTGGTGTCAGGTTTTTTCGCTTCTTCAACCAGTCAGGTAATCTTCTAGTCAGATTTTGGTCCGCTTGCATAAGAAAATATGATATACATTTACGAAGATCGGTTGACAATGCATATATCGCTGAATATCGTAATATATAAGATTCATGTGTTGCGGGTAAATTTTGGGTCTGGGGGACAACTACGATGAGCCGCAAAAAGATTTCTACAACTGTTTATATCACGGAAGAGCAGAATCAAAAATTGAAGCTTTTAAACCAAAAGACAAAGGTTCCAGTTGCTGAGTATATTCGCGAGGGAATCGACTTGGTTCTTCATCGTCACAGGGACAGCCTCCCGGGACAGATGACATTTGAAGAGGATACTCCGACCCAAGCGCGATTTCGAGCGGAAGAGTTGTAGTGGGCTGGTTAGCAGTCAAAAATGCCCCAGCAAGATATCCGAAATTTCTGCATCATTGCCCATATAGACCACGGAAAGTCTACCCTTGCGGACCGCATACTGGAGATCACCGGAGCCCTTTCCAAACGAGAAGCAGTAGAGCAATTTCTTGATAAGATGGATATCGAGAGAGAGCGTGGGATAACCATCAAGGCCCAGGCTGTTCGCCTCTCCTACAAGGCAAATGACGGAAAAATCTACCAGCTCAATCTAATTGACACGCCCGGTCACGTAGATTTCACCTATGAGGTGTCAAGAAGCCTGAAATCGTGTGATGGAGCAATCCTTGTGGTTGATGCCTCACAGGGCGTGGAGGCACAAACATTAGCTAATGTTCACATGGCTTTGGACCAGAATCTGGATATCGTCCCATTTATAAATAAAATAGACCTTCCTGCAGCGGACCCGGAAAAAACCAAAAAAGAGATAGAAGAGATAATCGGTTTGGACTGTTCAGACGCGATTAGTGGCTCTGGAAAACTCGGCACCGGCGTTAAGGAGCTGCTTGAGCAGGTTATTACAAAGCTCCCTCCTCCAAAAGGGGACGAGAATGCCCCTCTGCAGGCTCTAATCTTCGATTCCTGGTTCGATTCCTATCAGGGGGTAATAACGTTAGTAAGGGTTTTCAATGGAAAACTTAAGGTTGGCATGCCGATTAAACTAATGCACAAAGAAAAGGTTGTGACCATTACAAAACTAGGTGTCTTCACACCACACGCGGAGGAGATAAATGAACTAAATTGTGGAGAGGTGGGCTTTTTTGCCGCAAACATAAAAGATGTCAGGGACACAAAGATTGGTGACACGGTTACAGGGGGAGAGAACCCAGCCACCTTCCCACTTGAAGGGTTTAAAAATATTAAACCGATGGTGTTCAGCGGGGTCTTTCCGGTTGAGAGTCACCAGTACGCGGAACTTAAAGAATCACTTGAGAAACTCGCCCTAAACGACTCATCCTTCACGTATGAGCCTGAGACTTCCGCGGCCCTAGGCTTTGGGTTTAGGTGCGGATTCCTTGGTCTGCTCCACATGGAGATTGTGCAGGAGAGGCTGGAGAGGGAATACAATCTTAGTCTCATAGTAACTGCCCCAAGCGTTATCTATAAGGTGTATACAACGGATGGAGAAGAACATTTTATTGAGAATCCCTCACTCCTTCCCGATGCCAGTAAAATTGAAAGGATTGCAGAACCGATAATCAAAGCAACAATACCCACCCCTGTAGAATACATAGGAAACATCATCAAACTTTGCGAAGAGAGGAGAGGGGTGCAGGAAAGGATTGATTACCTGACAGAATCACGCGTACTTATTATTTACCGCCTACCGCTGTCTGAGATGATTTTTGACTTTTATGACAAGCTTAAATCGAGCACTAAGGGATATGCGTCGCTCGATTATGAAATCACGGGATATGAGACATCGGATCTTGTAAAGCTCGATATCCTTTTGAATGGCGATCCCGTGGACGCGCTCTCATGCATTATACACAAGGAAAAGGCCTATTACCGTGGAAGAGAGCTTGTGAAAAAACTAAGAGGACTGATACCGCGTCAACTTTTTGAAATCGCGGTCCAGGCTGCTATCGGTTCAAAGGTTATCGCCAGAGAATCCATCAGCGCGCTTAGAAAAAATGTAACGGCTAAATGCTATGGCGGCGACATCACACGGAAGAGAAAACTTCTCGAAAAGCAGAAAGAGGGGAAAAAGCGCATGAAACAGGTAGGAGCGGTTGAAATCCCCCAGGAGGCATTTCTTGCGGTATTAAAAATTGATTAAAGGGCTGACGAAATGAGACTCATAGATATAGCTGGCGGTTTTTGGCGTGCAATAAATATCTATCAGGAATCCATACCGGCAATCCACGACAAAACCCTCGCTATCGGAGTCATAGACCAAAACATCCCTTATATCTGTTACGGCATTTGCTGAAATATTTCTCGTACATTTGCTACTCTTACATTTATATTTTTTTATCTCTGCCATCACATATTCCGGCAGATCATACCCTATGACATAGAAAGGTGGGCCATATTTCTCGCATGCCTTCCCTATTGGAGAATATTCTCCAATGGATAAATACCTCTTTTTTATAAAATCAACCTTATCCCTATGAAACTCAATCGTGCTGTATTCAACAAAATCCCCCCTCTTCCAATAAACCTTCTCCGATTGTTGGGGTGGTCCTACATCCAGGTGGGGCAGAAAAAGCCTCCAATCACCTTCACAGATTGGATTGTCTTGTGCCAGTGAATTAGTTGGGAATAACGTCAGTATTAATAGTAACAAAAACCACAATATGCTTATTCTATTGAACATATAGTCTCATCGGGAAGATCCAGTAAATTCAGCATTGAGCTTAACAATTGTTAATAATTTACCCTACACAAATACACCAAAGGTATTTTTTACATATTGATTACCGTACGACACAATGCTACTGGAAATAGATTGTGTTGTGAGTAAACAGGAGGTACTTATGCGTTTTGCTTTCCTTTTCTTCTCTTTTCTTCTCTTGATTTCAACACCAACCTTTGCGGACTATGAACATTCCGTCTCCGTAACAGTGGATGGGAAATATTATCAGTGCGGAAATGGGGGCTCACCCGCGTATAGAGAGGTATCGTTTTTTAAAAGCGACACCTGCGGATACAATCTATTGGCCTCTCTTCAGTTTGGATCTAATCCCTATGAAAACGAGGAGAAATGCAGAAAAACCGACAAATTCGTAGATGTAAATGTGTGGGGGGTCCAAATCAATAGTGGACCATGTATAAATATCGATGATGATGATTTCTTGTCCGTCTGCATGAGATTTCAATAAACCGTGTTGTTTCAGGAGGTTTCCATGAAGTATGTGATATTTTTATCCTTCGCAATGATTCTTACTATCTTCTCTTTTCACGCTATCGCGAATAGCCAGAACAATGTCGCGCAGGAGATTAGATGTGTTGATGGAGCAACGGTTCCGGAACTACAAAATAAGATTAATCTAATAATCCAGGAGCTTTCGCCATACACGGGATCGATCTCGGCACCATCACTGATGCTGAAACATTCCGGCGTCGCGAACCCGTATGTGATGTGCATAACAGCCTACTATAAATAGGGGCGCTAGACTCATCCTTTGATTGCTGATATTTTGCCCAAATGATTTCGGTAGATGATTTTGTGTCACTTGGGCATTCTCGAATTACAGTCGATGTCAGGACATCAGAGGAGTACAAAACTGGACACATTCCAGGTGCACTAAATATCCCTCTACTGAACGAAGAAGAGCGAGCAGAGATTGGAATACTCTACAAGAAGACCGGTAGAGAGAAGGCCCTTGATCGAGGTCTTGAGATTATCGGCCCGAAGCTTTACTCAATATATAAGGCTATTGTCACTGCGAGTGACTCGAATCAATTCGAGCTATTGCGTCACAGCGAGCTATTACGTCATTGCGAGCAAAGCGAAGCAATCCCTTTAATAATCTACTGCTGGCGCGGTGGACTTAGAAGTAGATTTGTCACATCCATGCTTAATTTTATGGATTTAAGGTGCAATCAACTAGAGGGTGGATATAAAAGCTATAGGCGTTGGGTATTAAAACAGTTTGAATCCTACAAGCCGGAGGAGCTTCTTGTAATCGATGGGTTTACCGGCTCCGGAAAGACAAAATTACTGATAGAGTTAAAAGCAAATGACTATCCCGTAATCGATTTAGAGGCACTTGCGTCACATAAAGGTTCCGTCTTTGGCGATATATCATCCCCTCCACAACCGACACAGCAGCAATTTGAAAATTCACTGGCGGAAGAGCTTTTGAATATCGGTAGGGTGCGTCCAATCATCCTCGAAGGGGAGAGCCGCCGGATCGGATTTTTGCAGATCCCCAAGCCGTTCTTTGAAACCATGGACAAGGCGAGTCGGTTGATGATCGATGAAACCCTGGAAAAGAGGGTTGAGAATATTTATGAAGAGTATATTAAATCGACACCACAAGATATTTTAGCGGATAGAGTTCTTAAACTGGAGAAACACCTTGGACGAGAGCGCTGTAAGGAGCTTCTTGCGGAATTGCATAGTGGAGACGTTAAGGTGTTTGTAAAACGCATCCTTAATGAACACTACGATAAGGTGTATATGAAAAGTTATAAGAGACGACAAGATGCCGGGCAATTGGTTTATTCATCAAGAAACGACAGAGAAGAGATATCAAATTGGTTAAGGGAGAGTTGCTGATGGTTCGACTCACAAAGC
>MGRR01000122.1:4869-6934 GCA_001798265.1 Deltaproteobacteria bacterium RIFCSPHIGHO2_12_FULL_43_9 | reverse complement strand
CACCGATCCAAGGCTTCTGGTGGGAACAGAGCATTTTGATGACGCCGGGGTTTTTCAGATCAGGGATGATCTTGCACTGGTTCAAACAGTCGACTTTTTTACCCCGATTGTTGATGATCCATTTATATTCGGACAAATCGCAGCCGCAAACGCACTAAGTGATATCTATGCAATGGGTGGAAGACCACTTACCTGTCTGAATATAATCTCATTCCCCAAGGACCAACCCGCAGAATTAATGGGGGCAATCCTTGCCGGCGGAGAGAACAAGGCCAGAGAAGCAGGGGCATTAATTGTTGGAGGGCACAGCATTTCTGATGAACAACTCTCGTTTGGTATGGCCGTAACCGGAGAGATAAACCCCAAGAGAATTTTAACAAATTGTGGCGCGAAGGTTGGAGATATCCTTATTTTAACAAAACCAATCGGCACAGGTGTATTAACAACCGCAAGAAGAGAAGATCGAATAGACGACAAGGTATTACAACCCGCTCTCGATGCTATGCTTCAGCTACATGCACCGGCTCTACATCTTTTACAAACATATGAAATTAATGCGCTCACTGACATTACAGGCTTCTCCCTTTTGGGCCACGCAAAACAGATGGCCGAGGCAAGCGGGGTTTCAATTTTATTGGACCATTCCAGGATTCCACTTTTTCCCGAGGTAGAGAGATTAATAGAAGCAGGTGTAACAACCAGGGCAAACAGAACAAATTGGGAATATGTAAAATCATCCGTTACCGGAGAAGAGCAAATACCAAAAACAAGATTACAAGCCCTATTAGATCCCCAATCCTCCGGCCCACTACTAATATCCATTCCCAAAAAATACGGGGATGAATTTGTTATCGCCTCAAAAGAGGTCGGATTTCAATACACAACCATTATAGGTCACGTAACCGAGTTAAGGGAAAAGACAAAAATCAGTCTAGTAGCTCACTAATTAAGCATTTGGTGACGGAGGCAAACTGCCTATTTTATGAACTTTGTTGCTCATAATAACTTAATTAAAGTCTCATTTGAATCTTCCCGACTGGATTGTTTTTTTGCAACATTCCATTTTTTTAATTCTATCAATTTGCATTCAATAAGCTCCCTATAAATTGCCATCCGTTTTTCTTGTACCCCTGATAACGCAAGATAATAAGGAGATGGCGTTAACAAAGGATCATGTACCCCAAAGGCATAATAATTATAGGAAGACCACTTATAATATTTGGGATGCCCCGCTAAACCAGCTTTTACAGCATTCATATCGAGATAAAGCATAACGGATAATTGTTGTTCTACTTCTCTGACTGGGATGATTTTGTAACGATCAAGAACAACTTGTCCTACACGCGATGAATTTTCATTTATCTCTTTTGCTAGCATTGAATTTGTAACCCTTTGAAATTGTGAAAAAAGATTTAATTTTCCCAAAGTACCAAATATGTGTGGGTGGTTTGATAGAATGGAATAGGAATGTATTTTTACATTATACTTTTGAGAATATTTTAATAGTAGTTTATAAAAGTATCTTTTAATATAATCGTCTTCTAAGAGAAAATTATTGTTGTGACACTTCCAAAAGAGGTGAAATGATTCACCATCATAAATTTGGGATTTTCGTGGGACTCTTGCCATATGATTTAATCTTAGCAAAGCTAGTGCCAACTTTTTTAAGCTCAAAAATTACAGTGGGGGGTCCAAAATTGTACGATTCGGTCGAAAATTGGACGGTTAGAAGAATTTCCGACTATAAAGGGGCGAGTTTTCTTTTGGAGCCAAGTGCTTACATAATAGGCTATTTGCCTCCGTCACCAAATGCTTATATAGGATGCATATGAAAGCAGTAATCCTGGCTGGTGGGCTTGGTACTCGCTTAAGTGAGGAGAGTCATACTAAGCCTAAACCGATGGTTGAGATAGGTGGGAAACCTATTCTCTGGCATATAATGAAGATTTACTCTGCTCATGGCTTAAATGACTTTATTATTCTCTGTGGATATAAGGGATATTTAATCAAAGAGTATTTTGCCAACTACTTCCTACATAATTCCGATGTGACCTTTTATATGAAA
>MGRR01000122.1:1372-4849 GCA_001798265.1 Deltaproteobacteria bacterium RIFCSPHIGHO2_12_FULL_43_9 | reverse complement strand
GAGGTTGAGCCATGGAGTGTGACCCTTGTTGATACGGGCGAAAGTACGTTGACTGGTGGACGCTTAAAACGTGTCGCATCTTATCTAAAAAATGAGGATTTCTGTTTCACATATGGTGATGGTGTTGGGGATGTAGATATTACTGCTTTGATTAAATTCCACAAAGATCATGGTCGGTTGGCCACCCTAACGGCTGCGCAGGTACCGGGGCGGTTTGGCCATCTGCACCTTGAAAACAGCAGGGTTTCTAGTTTTAAGGAAAAACCTTTGGGAGAGAGTGGTTGGATAAATGGTGGATTTTTTGTCCTCTCTCCAAAGGTAATAGAGTATATCGATGGTGATAATACAATGTGGGAGAGGGAGCCGATGGAGAGGTTGGCTGAGGCTGCTGAGCTTAATGCCTTTTTGCATCGCGGTTTCTGGCAACCGATGGATACACTCAGGGATAAAAATCTTCTTGAGGAACTTTGGAGATCGGGCAATGCTCCATGGAAAAAATGGTAACCAATCATAAATTTTGGAAAGACAAAACGGTTCTCTTAACCGGGCATACCGGATTTAAGGGCTCATGGCTTTCACTCTGGCTCCAAACTCTTAGGGCGAAATTAATCGGATATTCACTGAGACCTCCCACAGAACCCAATCTGTTTACTCTAGCGAAGGTTAATGAGGGAATGATATCTCTCGAGGGTGATGTTCGGGATCTAAACCACTTGGTTGATGTAACATATAAATATAAACCGGAGATTTTAATTCATATGGCTGCCCAACCTTTGGTTAGGCTCTCTTATCAGGAACCGGTTGATACCTATTCGACAAATGTTATGGGTACAGTAAATGTTCTTGAGGCTGCTAGAAGGATTGGTTGCGTAAAAGCAGTTCTCATTGTGACAAGTGATAAATGTTACGAAAACAAGGAATGGCTCTGGGGATATCGCGAGGATGAACCGATGGGTGGCTTTGATCCTTATTCGAGCAGTAAGGGGTGCGCGGAGCTTGTTACTGCCGCCTATCGAAGATCTTTTTTTCATGAAAGTAATGTTGGAATCGCTTCAGCACGCGCTGGAAACGTTATAGGAGGTGGTGACTTCGCGGTAGATCGGATAATTCCCGATATTATGCGCGGTATCATTAATAACGAAACTATCAAGATAAGAAGCCCTCATGCCATAAGGCCGTGGCAACACGTTCTTGAGCCACTCTCGGGCTATCTGTTGTTAGTTGAGAGGCTTTATTCTGATCCAAGTAAATATGCTGAGGCCTGGAATTTCGGACCACGCGAGTCAGACTGCCGACCAGTCTCTTTTCTTGTCGAGGCTATTTCATCAGGCTGGGGAGAGCCAATAAAATGGGAGATCGCGGAAGAGTCCGGACCCCACGAAGCCACTTTTCTGAAGTTGGAATGCTCAAAGGCGAGATCAAAACTGGCTTGGAGCCCTCAGTATGACATTACCCGTGCCATCAACGAAACAATTGCGTGGTATAAGAATTTTAAAATCGGAAAACAGAATATCAAAAATTTCACGTTGGCCCAGATTGATTCTTTTCTTTCCCCTGAGTGTGACAACAGCTAGAACACCAAGTGCTCTTAAAATATGCAATTTGCCTCCGTCACCAATTGCTTAATTATTTACCGAAGCGGAGTTTTAGGAGAGTATATAAGTAAGTAATCATGAAAAGGATGAGGTTTCTTTTGCTCTCTCCGAATAATCGTTTTTTAAAGGTAAAGGGGAGCTCTTTAATTTTAATTGGATACTTTTTATTTAGTTTATAGAGTATTTCTTCAACTATATCGAAATTTTGGCAATATAAACCTAAGTCTTTAATCTGATCGGCTCTATATAATTTAAAGCTGTTTGAAACATCTTTGCATTTTAAATTTAACACAAATGAGTAACTTAAATTCAGGAGCCAACTCATCAAAATTAAGATCTTTGGGTTCTCTGTATCTCCCCCCTTTACATATCTTGAGGCAACTACGACATCAAAATCGTTTCTATATGGCATCAACTCAGTGATGAATTCCGGTGAGTGTGAGCCATCCGCATCCATAAAAAGCAGATATTTTCCTCTGGACTCGCGGATGCCCGTTCTGATTGCGTCACCATAATCATTCCCGCCCGTTCGATTTATATAATTTACGCTGTTTTCCGCGCAGACAGAGGCTAAATCATCCATTGGTGATTCGGTGTCGACGACTAAGACCTCGTAAGCATGATTTGTTTCTTTCAAGCTTTTCGTAAGGCGCGGAAGCAGGACCTTTAAATTTTCTTCCTCACGGTATGCGGGAATAACAACGCTCAGTTCTGGTTTATCTTTCACTCTCTTTAACCCACTCAATCATGTTTCTTAAGCCATCTACCAAAGCAACCGTTGGCCTCCAGTTGAAAACCCTTTGCGCCTTCTTAGTGTTGGATATGTAAACCTTTTGATCACTGGCCCTCCATGGGAGCTTTTTTATTGGCATCTTAACATCCAACTCCTCTTCCAAAAATTTAAAAAGCTCAAGAAGCGAAAGGCTATTTTCAACACCTCCACCAATATTAAATGCATTTGCCTTTGCGTCTGATATATTTTCAATCGCGCTAAAATAACAATTTATTAAATCTTTGCTGAATAAAATATCCCTTACCTGCTTACCTGTACCAGAAATCTCAACCGGTGCTCCAGCTTTCCCACTTTTTATCCTCAATGCCTCTTTAATGAACCAGCCAATCCATCCCTGATCGTAAGTAGAAAATTGTCGCTCCCCGAATATTGATGAGTGCCTGAAGACAACCGTATTGAGTCCAAACATCCGGCCATAATCTAGCATGTACTGATCCATTGCCCCCTTTGAACATCCATATGGCGACTGAAAATCCAAAGATATATTCTCATCAAAACCATTTTCATACCCTTCGGCAATATATCTACTCTCTGTCTCTCGATAGGTTAGAAACCCTAGATCGCCGTAAACCTTATTGGTGGAAGAGAATGTAACAATTGCCCCTGGCGCGTGTTTGCGAACAGCCTCAAGAAGATTGTGTCCTCCAACTACATTTGTTTCGAAATCGAGTCTTGGATCAGCCAAGGATGTTGTCATTGCCACCTGACCGGAGAGATGGAATACAACGTCTGGTTTTATAGATGAAACAACCCTCTCTACATCATTATAAGATCTAATATCGGCATGAAAAAATGTTAGCTCGCCTGAACTTTTTAACCACTTTAAATTTGTATACGAGCCTTCACGATACAGATTATCGAGTACAAAGAGCCCTTCTCCACGTCTTAAAACCTCGGCTCCAAGGTTTGTCCCCAAAAAACCACAACCACCTGTGATCAGATACTTCATAGCCCCTTAACCGCGCCTTCCAGTTGCTCCAGCATGTAGGTAATCCGTACTTCATCAAGCGCCGGATGCACACCGATCCAGAACGTCTGATTCATTATATAATCACTATTTGCGAGATCTCCGACAATCCTGCAGTTAAT
>MGRR01000122.1:0-1318 GCA_001798265.1 Deltaproteobacteria bacterium RIFCSPHIGHO2_12_FULL_43_9 | reverse complement strand
TATTCTCTTCTTCTCAAGATATGTCGTAATCTTTGTCCTATCAATCCCATCCCTGCAATTTATAGGGAACCCAAACCAGCTGGGGTTTGTATTCGGGGTCGGCTCAACGGGAAACAATCTATCTTTTAAAACCGGCGACGACTTCACACCACCATAGAGCCGACTCCAGTTCTTGCGCCTGGAGGCAACAAATCGATCTATCTTCTTAAGTTGCGATAGACCAAGGGCAGCCTGCATATCTGTCGCCTTTAAGTTATAGCCTATGCTTGAATAGATATATTTGTGATCATACCCGAATGGCAGATCACCTAACTGCCACTCAAATCTCTTGCCACAGGTTCCATCCTTCCCAGGTTCACACCAACAATCCCTACCCCAATCTCTTATACTCTCTGCGGCTCTTCTAAAGCGACCATTTCTCGCGACAACTGCTCCCCCCTCACCCATAGTTATATGATGCGCCGGATAAAAACTCGCGGTCGCGTAATCAGAGAAAGATCCAACAGGAGAAGAATCCACCGCAGCGCCAAGCGCATCACAGCAATCTTCGATAAAGAATAATTTTTCCGCTTCACACCATTTTGAAATCAAATCGGCACGGTATGGATTTCCTAGGGTATGGGCGAGAAAAACGGCCCTTGTCTTATCCGTTCTGGCAGCAGCAACCAGCTCCACCGTTGTATTAAGTGTCTCTTTTTCAACATCAACGAAAACCGGGACCAGTCTGTTTTGAATAATCGGATTAATGGTTGTTGGAAACCCTGCGGCCACGGTAATAATCTCATCCCCATCCCTCAATGGTTCAAGATCAAACTCTTTTAGTAGAGGAGACGTAAGGCTTGAAATTGCAACAAGATTGGCACTCGACCCGCTATTTACCAAAATCCCCTTGGTGTTTCTCCCCAACAATGGAGGAAAAGCCTCTTCAAACATGGTTGCGAATCGCCCAGCTGTAAACCAGAGATCGAGAGATGCGTCTATTAAATTGAGTAGATCCTCTTCATCCAATACTTTAACTGTTACCGGTATGTAGGTTTCACCAGGGACAAATCTCTTCTCTTTTTGGGTCCCCCTGAAGAATTCCCTCGATGCCTCCCTTACCCGGTCGCGGAGGGATTGCTTCCCCCCAACGGCTTCGCCTGGGGGCTGAAGGCTTTTTTCGCTCGCAATGACGGACTTTCCGCTCGCAATGACACAATCGTCATTCCGAGGGAGCGGAGCGACCGAAGGAATCTCTTCGCAATGAGGGGATTGCTTCGTCGCCTGCGTCTCCTCGCAATGACGATCTACGTCATTCCGAGGGAGTGAAACGACCGAA
>MGRR01000121.1:9152-13786 GCA_001798265.1 Deltaproteobacteria bacterium RIFCSPHIGHO2_12_FULL_43_9 | reverse complement strand
CCTCGCAATGACGACTCCGTCATCCCGAGCGAAGCGAGGGATCTCAACAAGGGATTGCTTCGTCGCGCTTAGCGCTCCTCGCAATGACGAGTGGATCCCCGTTTTCACGGGGATGACAGTGCTTCTCGCAATGATAGTGCTTCGTTTACAATGACGGTGCTTCGCTTGCAATGACGAGGAGCGATTACTTGTTCAATAGTACCTTTCTAATCTCAGCAATCTTTAGTTCAGTTGCGCGCATACCAGCAATAAAGGCCTCTTTTCTTCTGTCGGCATCGTATGGTGATATGCCATGAAGGTTAGGGGTAATAATAATTACCGGTGTTTCGATTCCTTTGGGGGTTAAGGCTCTTCCTTTGGTCAGATAATCTTGTGTAATAACATCTCTTAGTGAACTGGTTGAGGGGAACGAGTAGTTTCCAACTGAATTTACGGCAATAATCAGATCTACATTCTTACTCTCGGCTTCCGCTAAAGGTAAATTGCCAGCGCTTAGGCTTCCTGCAACAAACGCTCTACCACCTATATCTACGGGGGGATAAATTCCAGGTATCACCATACTGGCTGATATAATTGTAGAAGGTGAGCCACGTTCAAAAACTACCGTTTCACCCCGTTTCAAATCTGTTGTGACCACCGAGACACTTGGTCGGAGATCTTCAAGGTCATTTGCTATGAGCTGTTCATTGATAAAATTTTTTATTCCCTGGCCTGCCATGATGGCGTTACCTCGACCAAATACCACTTCATCAAAAAAATCAGATTCTTTTAATTGGAAAAGTTTCCATTCTAAATCAAAAGAACTTTTTTGATCGGCATAGAATGCGCCGACAAGGGCGCCGGTTTCTGTCCCGATTATATAATCAATCGGTATTTCTTCCCTTTCTAAAACCCTCAAGACCCCGATCTCCGAATATGCCCTTGATAAGCCGCCACTTAAGACTACGGCTACTTTTCCGGTGGGGGTTTTTCTATGCCCTAGGTCTCCCCGTCCAAATATGGAGGCACACCCGGAATTTAGAACTATTGAAATAAGAAGGATAATTCTTATCATCGATTTTCCTGAGATTGCATGAGATTTAAATCTAGTGTGACCTCATCCTGTTTTCCTAATCGTCTGTCAAAGGTAAATATTATTATCTGATGTTCATTGGATATAGGTCTTAATCTGGAGAGGAACAGATTTCTCCTCCCATGATCCATATAGATTATAGGGTCATCCAGAATTATTGGAAGTGTTTTATCTTTGGACAGGAGCTGGCCTACTGCGATCCTTATTGAAAGCAGAAGGGAGTCTCTGGTGCCGGAAGAGAGTGTAAGGAAACCCCTCTTCTGATCCGATGAGGTAATCGCCATAGGTTCCCAGTTGTCGTCTAATTCAAGACCTTTATACATGCCCGTTGTAAGAGCGATGAAATGCTCGCTTGCACAATTTCTTAATCTCTCAAAGGCTTCTTTCTTGAAATCGATCGTTGCTGTTTTTAGCATCTGGTATCCTAAATATATCGCTTCCGCCTTTGTTTTAAGTTGATCCTTTCTTTGGATTAATTCACTTAACAGTTCTCTGATGGACTCCGTCGATCTCATCCTTTGGGAAAGAATCGCCAACCTTTCGGAAATCTGCAGCCTCTCTCGTCTTACCTCGTTTTCCCGTTTGCGCCTTTGGGCCTCAGGCATATCATCAAATGGTGTTGAATCAATTACATTGAATTCTATTTTCAGGGCATTAATTTTATTTTTGGCCTCTTCAAGGGATTTTTGCAGGATCTCTTTTGTTTTCAGTAGTTCAAGTTGACCCTCCAGGCGAAGTTTTATTTCTCTTAGTTTGTTGTGATTCTGAAACCATTTTGCTGTGAGAAAAACAAGAACGACGGAGAGGAGAATAAGACTTGGCCATAAGAATCCGAGAAGTGTCCCACCTATTGCCGCTACAATTGTACCAATCGCGGGGATCAAGATGGCGTGAGTGACAACCCACTCCTTGATATTGAGGATTTTCTCTTCTATTGATTCTCGCTGTTCAATCTGCTCTTCAATCAATGATATTTCAGAGTCTATTGCTATAGTCTCGGTTTTGAGCCTCCTTTTCTGAGATGCAATGTCCAGCTGATCCAAAACAGAAGAGGTTTGCTCCAGTTCGTTTTTCTTTTTGTTGTATTCCTGTTCGTTTGCTTCAGCTTCCGTAAGTGAGCGCTCTGTTTGAATAATTTGACCGGAAACAATTTCCAGTTCTCTTGGTTGTCTTTTGTCTGTTCCCTCAGGGTTTGTCTGGGTAATCTCAAAATACCGGTCCAAAAGCCTCGTTCCGATATCCTCATAAGGAAGCTCTTCACTTCCGGTGATCAGACGGGAGAGCTGCTCCCCAGCCTCTTTGTTGGGCTCAACCTGCAGGGCATTCTGCTCAACGAAAACTGACGCCCTGAACAGGAGTTCATCCTCCAGGCCAAACCAATCTTGCAGAATGCTAAGGTAGGCTGCTTTATCCTGAGAGCGCCCCTGCGGAGAAACCCTTCCCGTGAAGGATGAATCATTCTTCCCCACGCGTGTAACCACCACATGATCGTCTGAAAAAGAGCGCTCTATTTCCAGCTCTTCATCCCCACGTTTCCAAACCATTCTTCCCCTGAAATCAGCCGCGTCGGATCGTCGATAACCGTCGACATTTCTCATGCCAAACAGAATGGCCAGAATCGATGTGTGAAGGGAGGATTTTCCGCTTTCATTGTCCCCAATCACGCAATTCAGGCCCTTGTTGAAATTCGCCAAAAGATGGCTGAAGGGTCCGAAACCATGCAACTCGATTTCACTCAGCCAGATCATCTTGTTCCTCTTTGAAACTCTATTAGAACCTCATTCATAGCCCGGCGGATTTGCGAGCGCTCTTCCATAGTCTTTGCCTGCTCCAGTGTATTTAACGCGCGTCGGACAAACGCCCCTCTTATGGTTAATTCATCCCTCAGGGTATCAACCATTGAACTCTCTATAAGGGTGGTCTCATTTCTGATCTCTATATGTGGGAAGCTTGATGTTAAGGCATAAGTCAGTTTTTCCGTTGCAATAGGGAACTCTGCTATTCCATTCAAGGTAATTCTTGCCAGAACATCTGGTCCACCCTCTTTGCTGATCCGCTGGATTATAACCTCCTCATTGCCGCATTCTCCGACGTCCAGGGTCATCTCCTTAAGCAGCTTTGTCTGTACCGGAACCTGTTCTATCTGCGCGTTACTTTTTGGCTCATTAATCGTGACAATGTGTGCGACCCTGACACCCGATTCACCAAACGTTTTCCCCTCAGGTGAACCCGGATAGGCCCCCACAACCCTTCCCTCATGTTCTATGATTTGCGACTGATGATAGTGTCCAAGGGCCACGTAGTCGAGATTTAACTCTTTCAGGTCCAGAAGCGAGAAGGGGAGATCCTTTTGAGGAATGTTCCACTCCTTATTCCTTTTAAAAGCGCCATGAAGAAGACCGACATGAAACCCACTCTGATCTCTTCTCGTCATCATAGGCCTCCAGTTTTCCGGTGTCTCTCCATGACGGAAGGAGAAGCCGTACACATATATATTCTGAGAATCGATTTCCAACTTAAGTGGCGAGGTTAAAACCGGGGAATCCAATAAATATACGTTGTTTAAGGATTTCAGTGTCCAGTTCCCACCCTCTGTATGATCATGCGTGCCGGGAATAACAACGGTTGTACCGTTATTATGAGAATATCTCCTTAATTCTTCGGCAACCCATCCAACAAGTGCTCGGTCGATTTCAATATCGTCAAAAAGATCCCCCGCTATAAGTAATAAGGGAATGGATCTTTCAACCGCGAGATCGATTATTTTACTAAATGTATTTCTGAAATCCTGCTGCCGTTTTGGGGCATAATCCCCAAATGACGTAAGTGGGGCCCCTAAATGGATGTCGGCTGTGTGAATGAATTTGAGAGACATTTCCCTTCAGTATACCCTTTTGTCATTCCGGCGAATATGTCATTCCGGCGAATATGTCATTCCGGTGAATATGTCATTCCGGTGAAAACCGGAATCTCAGTTTTTGTTCCCGGCTTCCGCCGGGATGACGCTTCCGCCGGGATGACGCTTCCGCCGGGATGACGCTTCTGCCGGGATGACGCTTCTGCCGGGATGACGAAGCAGTATACCCTTCTTGTTTTTCGTTTAGCAATTCCCTACTACTGTTTTTAGCCCTTCTTAAAATCTTTTAATTTCTGCATGTTGCTATATTTCATTTATGGTAACGAAAGTTCACGTACAAACTTTGTAAAAGGTAAAACACGCGTATCCTTCCCTTCATCTCCATAATCTTTTGTACCCAAATGAACCTGATAAAACCTGGGAATATCAGTTCGGGCCCTAAAATATGCAGCTGATGTAGATTTTGTTTTCTCCCCCGTTTTAGACTCAACAGCAAAGAGGGGCTTACCATCTTGTAGCACTACAAAATCCACTTCTCGTTTATCTGTATCGCGAATAAACCGCAATTCCATTTTAAAGCCCTCTATATCTTCCTTAAGGTGACAATACTTTAACAATTGCGAAGCAACCAAATTTTCGAAACGTAATCCATGGTTTTCCACCTGCGACCAATCCCAAAAATACAGCTTTTTTTCCTTTTTTACT
>MGRR01000121.1:7211-9090 GCA_001798265.1 Deltaproteobacteria bacterium RIFCSPHIGHO2_12_FULL_43_9 | reverse complement strand
TCTCAACCAACGACGAATTGAATCGTGGGAGACCTCCACATCCTCTCTTATGCTTTCTAGGGAGAGAGGTGAGCCCACTCTTTCCGGGAGGTTTTCCAAAAGTATTTCCAAATTACTAATCTCATTTACCCTTTCCAGGTCTCGTAGATCCTCTTCCAAAATTCTTGATAGACGCTCCATCTGCCATCGACGCCAAAACAGCGTATCACCTTTAAATAGAGGTTCGGGAAATCCGCCAAATGCCAACAGTAAATCTAAGTCTGATTTAGTTGGGTTTTTGGAAATTTCCATTAGAGAATATGGATGGAGACGAAAATAATGATATCTCCCCTGTAATGAATCCCCCCCCTTACGGTAGTAATCCAACCTTGCGGAACCGGTCACAAGAAGGTTTCGCTTGGGATAATATTGATCATAGAACCCTTTTACCAAGCCCCTCCAACGTTTATATTTGTGTATCTCATCAAGAACAATTAGTTTATCGTTTGAAAATTCCTCACTGATAATATTTCTACGATGAGCTTTTATATCCCAATTTAAATAAGCAGGATGCTCTTCCCCCTTCTTTATACCCAGTAGATGAAGAGCCATAGTAGTTTTTCCGACCTGCCTGGGACCACCAATAAATACCACCTTTTCCTTCAAATCCTTTATAACCGACCCTTCTATATAACGCTCATTGGGGAACTTAAAATTCACAATATGCCTCCTTTGCGCACCGTTACTATTTTGTAGTATACCAAAAATTACTCATGAGTCAATTTTGATGCACCAAAATTTACTAAGCCAGAAGAGACGCGAGATGGCACAGAAATGGTGACTTTACTCTCTACTTTAGTGGGACGCTTAAATTGATGTCGGCTGTGTGAATGAATTTGAGAGACATTTCCCTTCAGTATACCCTTGTGTCATTCCGACGAAAGTCGGAATCTGGTTCCCGGCTTCCGCCGGGATGACGCTTCTGCCGGGATGACGAAGCAGTATACCCTTCTTGTTTTTCGGTTAGCAATTCCCTAAGGGTGTCGTAAATCTTTTTGTGAGAAAGACCACTGTTGTCTCTTTGTTGCTGTTGGGAGGCGTGGGGGATGAAGGCATCTGGAATGCCTAGTCGTTTAATAAGTTTTGGAAAGATTCTGTTGGTTTCAAAACATTCAAGCACCGCACTTCCAAAACCACCGATCAGTGTATTTTCCTCAATTGTCACAACAATTGGTATCTCTGAGGCGATTTTCAATATCAGATCCTCATCGAGGGGTTTAACAAACCTTGAATTTACAATTAATACCTTTTTCCCTTCCGAGAATAGCTGTTTGGCAGCCTGAATCGCGGGATAAACCGTGGCTCCGGTTGCAAGGATTGCTATTTCAGTTTCTTCAAAAGGGTATGCGTAATCGAAGGGGAAGATAATCTCAGATTTTCCGATCGGTATTTCTCTAAAAATCTGATCAAGAGGAACCCCCACGCCGTTTCCGCGGGGGAATCTCATCACTATGGGGCCATCAAGGTGGTTGATGGCCGTGTAGATCATATGCTGCATTTCATTTTCATCTTTTGGCGCCATGATCGTGTAATTTGGAATTAATCGAAGGTAACTCAGGTCAAAGGCTCCCTGATGTGTCTCCCCGTCTTCGCCTACTAGTCCGGCGCGGTCGAGGGCGAAAAAGATCGGTATTTTCTGAATCCCTACATCGTGTATTAACTGATCGTATGCCCTCTGAAGAAAGGTTGAATAGATTGCTACTACTGGCCTCATCCCTTCTAGTGCTAGCCCAGCGGAGAAGAGAACGGCATGTTGTTCAGCAATGCCGACGTCGTAGAATCTATCTGGAAATTTTTCTGCGAATTTAACAAGCCCCGTCCCTGTTGGCATAGCCGCGGT
>MGRR01000121.1:0-7186 GCA_001798265.1 Deltaproteobacteria bacterium RIFCSPHIGHO2_12_FULL_43_9 | reverse complement strand
TCAGCGAGTTTCATGACGGTGTTTGCAAAAATAGATGTATAGGTTGGTGGGGTCTGGGTCGGTTTATCCAGCGGTTTTCCATCTTTGAGGTTAAAGGTGTTCACGCCATGAAATGAGAGGGGGGCCTTTTCCGCAATCTCGTAGCCGAACCCCTTTTTGGTAATTACGTGAACTAGCGTTGGTGTGTTTTGGGGGGATTGGATAATGCTTGAGAATGTATCTGTAAGGGTTAAGACATCATGCCCGTCGATTGGTCCTATGTATCTGAACCCTAGCTCTTCGAAGAGGCTCCCTGGTGTGAGGAGGGTTTTTAATGATTGGCGTATCTTTTTCGCGGCCCCGAGCAGATCAACCGGGCCTGCCGATAAATATTCTAGAAGATCCTTTAGGTCGGTTTTTATTTTTGGATAGAGGGTGCTGATGATTCTCTTATTCAGAAATTTTGATAACGCGCCGACATTGGGTGAGATGGACATATCGTTGTCGTTTAAAACAACAGTTAGATCTCTCTGAAGGTCACCCGTATGGTTTAATCCTTCAAACGCGACACCACCGGTTAATCCACCATCACCGATAACCGCTACAACATGTGCGCGATTTTTCCTGTGAGAAAAGGCCTCTTTCATTCCTAATGCGGCGCTGATTGATGTGCTTGCGTGTCCGGCGCCATATGAGTCGTATTCACTCTCATTTCGTTTCAGGAAACCGGAGATGCCGTCTGCTTTTCTTAAAGTATGAAATTTTTCTCTTCTGCCGGTCAGGATTTTGTGCCCGTATGCCTGATGCCCGATGTCCCAGACAATTTTGTCTTCGGGGGTATTAAAGGCGTAATGAAGGGCAACTGTGAGTTCCACTGTCCCGAGGCTTGCGGCAAGATGCCCGCCTGTTTTGGAAACCTGCTCGAGAATCTCTTCCCTCAGTTCCTTTGCGATTGTTTCAAGGTGATCCCTGGGTAGTTTTCTCAGGTCTGCGGGGGAATTAATCTGGTAGAGGAGCCGGTTCATCTCGGCTAACCTTGGATGTTTAAAGGGAGTTTTGAACCAAGAAGTTCCACCAGTTCAACAAGGGGAGCTCCTCTTTTTCCGAAAATTTTAATTGCTTTTATAGATTCACCAATCAGTTCCGATGCCCTCTGTTTCGATTCTTCTACTCCAAGTATCTGCACAAATGACGCCCTTGGAGGTTCAGGGGTTCGTTGCTCAACGGAACTCTTCGCGTCATCCAGGTCATCCATGATCTGGAATACAAGGCCGATTGCCTCCCCGTATTTCTCCAAGGCTTTTCTCTCTTCCTGTGTTGGTTTCCCAGTTAACGCGCCAGCCATCACTGAGGCGTAGATCAATTTTCCGGTTTTATGAATTGCCAGAAATTCAAGCTCGGGGAACGAAATTTTTGGTGAGGATTTCAGGTCCAGGACCTGTCCCGCGACCATACCGCTGCTTCCGGCGCAGCTCGCGATAATGTTTATAATTTCAATGGTTGATTCTGCTGAAATTGAATGGCGTTTTGGGAGTTCAGATAAGACCACGAACGCGTCGGTTAACAGTGCGTTACCGGCAAGCAGGGCTAGACCCTCATCAAACTCTTTGTGCGTGGCCTGTTTTCCCCTTCTAAGGCATGAGTCATCCATACATGGGAGGTCATCATGGATGAGGGAGTAGTTATGTATAAGCTCAATTGCTGCGCCTATACTTACTGCGGCCCCTTTATTCCCGTCGCAGGCCTTTGCGGCTGCCATGGTAAGCGCTGGTCTGAATCTCTTCCCCCCTGGGAAGAGGGCATAACGCAGAACCTTTGAGAATTTATCCAGAGGACCGCGCCTTTGTGGAACCTGTTCCTGTAATACGGCCTCCAGCGTCGAATCTATCTCTTTCTGGATATCCTGAACGAAACTCACCCTTCCTCCTCCTCTTTAAAGGGTTCTCTATGTGGTAGGCCATCCTCCCCCTTTGTTAAAATCTCTATCTTTTTTTCAGCCTCGGAGATTAGCTTTTGGCAGGAGAGCGCGAGCTTCATCCCCTCCTCAAATGTTTTGACTGATTCCTCGAGGGATAGCTTTCCGCCTTCAAGCTGTGTGACTATTTTCTCCAATCTGTTTAAAGATGTCTCAAAAGAGGGCTCTGACATATGTGCTCCAAAACGTCATCCCGAGCGGCTCTCGTCATCCCGAGCGAAGCGAGGGATCTCAACGCGAGATTGCTTCGCTTCGCTCGCAATGACGGGTGGTTCGCTCGCAATGACGACGGTGATTATACTGTGGTCAAAATTCAAGTCAAACGGTATACAATGTTAGGCAAACTATATGAGGAATCGGTATACATTTAAAAATATATATCGCTGGGACATAGATAAGACATATCTCTCAACGGAACTAGAGTCTGTTAGGGATTACATCAGGACCGCGTTTGAGAAGGCTGAAAAGAAGGAGAATGTTCCGGGAACGGTCACACTGATAAAGGAGCTTTATCGTGGGCCGGGAGAAGCTTCACAAAAAAACCCGATTATTTTTCTCTCGGCCTCTCCTGAGCAGATGAGGCGGACACTGCTTAAAAAAATAGAGCTGGATGGAATTGTGTGCGAAGGGGTGATTTTAAAAAATCAATTAACCCACCTAAGAAAAATGAAGTTTGGAATGTTAAAGAAGCATATTGGCTTCAAGGTGGCTTCCCTCCTTAGGAGCAGGGCCTCGTTGCCTCTCTCGATTCCTGAGGTTGCTTTTGGTGATGACAGTGAGAGCGACGCGGTTATCTATTCCCTCTATTCCGATATAATCGCCAGAAGAATTGTTGGAAGTGAGTTAAGGGCCCTTCTGCAATCTTTCGGGGTGGAAGAGAATGAAATTACCGAAATTTTTAAGCTGATTGCTAACTTACCCATACATGACCCAATAGAATTAATTTATATAAATGTTGTTTCGGGAAGTGACATCTCATATTTTGAAAAATTCGGAGAGAGGCTCGTGCCAACAGTTAATTCATTTCAGGCGGCTGTTCATCTGTTGCAGGAAGGCAAAATATCCAAAGAGGGGCTTGTCAGGGTTGTTCGGGAGATTATGGGTGTCTACAAATTTTCAAATGAAAAACTGGGTGAATCCCTGATCGATCTTTATAACAGGGGCTTTCTTTTAAATGAGTTTTCGAAGAGCGTGTTGGAGTTTCTAAAAAGCGAGTCTCTTATCCCGCAGGACGTGGTGTTTGCCCAGGCCAAATTCTCCCTGGCACAAAAGGTTAAAAACTGGTGGCGTGAGACATTCCCGGTTCGTCCCCACCTTACAAAAGAGGAACCCCTCCCCGGAGCTAAGTATATAGAGGAGTTAGACAGGCGTTGATCCGTATACTGTCATCCCCGTGAAAAAGTTAGTCATCCCCGTGAAAACGGGGATCCAGCGCCCCTTTTCTGGATTCCCGCGTTCGCGGGAATGACCTAAAAATGTGGATTCCCGTTGATTGAAGCCGCTTTTTTGGTTAATCTTATAAATATCAATGAAAACGCACCCTGGATTACTCTTTATTGTGATATGCCTGTTGCCGTTAATTTCAATTGCTACCCTCTCAGGGTACATTCGCACATACAGTTTCCCTTCCGAATCGGTTTTAAAAACAGAGTGGAAAGAGAAAATATTCAACGGAAAGACAGAGTATGGCGTAAAAGAGGGTTTTCTTTTTGGCCGTACCAAGGAAAATTCATCAGCTCTTTATTCAGAGGTTGCAAACTGGGATTTGACAAAGAATCCGATATTAAGCTGGGAATGGAGGGTGGAAAAATTTCCACCGAGGCAGGGGGATTTATCCAGACAAAGCGAAGATTATCCAATGAGGGTCATTATAGTGTTTCCGGCCCGTATATTCCTTAATAGTAAGGCCATTGCCTATGCATGGGATCCAAAGGCGCCCAAGGATACGATTTATAATAGTGCTGTAACAAAGAATATGAAAATAATTGTTGCGGAATCAGGGGCTGAAACAATGACATGGAAAACCGAAAACAGAAATGTTCTTCAGGATTATGTAAGGGCTTTTGGTGAAAAACCTGCGCGTCTTCCGGGAGCAGTTGGAATTCTTGTAGACGCGGATGATGAAAAACAGTGGTCTGAGGGAAATGTGCGTTATGTTAACGTGGGGGGGCCATCGTAATGGAGGAGCAAAAACAATACATAGTCAGGAAAAAATATTTTATCCGGGGTGACATTCAGAGAAGATATCTTTTTATGATCATCATTTCCGCGATTGTGCCAGCATTTTTAGTGGCTGCCTGCCTATATTACCTCATGGCAGAGATGATGGCTCAGGAATTGGCTTTCCCGGATGCGATTTACGCGCATTTAGTACCTGTCCTAAAAAAGATTGGTTACATTATGTTGATTGGATTACCAATTGTTTTTGTGTTTATTTTCTTCTGGGGAGTAATAATTTCTCACCGGTTTGCCGGCCCAATTCATCGTCTGGAAGAGGATCTTACCAAAGTACTGGGGGGGGATTTATCCATCAGGGTAAAGTTCAGAAAAAGGGACAGGCTAGACAATCTATCCCAGCTTTTGAATAAACTTCTGGATGAGTTTGCAAGGGGTAAGAAGGGGGGTTAAACAGAAACAAGGGTTCTACTTTGGTTTCTCTTCTTCTCTTCGGTTATCTTTTCGATCAGACAAGATATAAAATTTAATAACTCTTTTTGAGAATATCCATTTTTCTTCAATTCCAAATATATATCTTCGGCTTTCAGCTTGATTGGATCCACTTCTTTTATGGGTTCAATCTTTGCAGTTACAGACATCGACATTATTATTCCTCCATATCATCCCGACTCCATGTCATCCCGACGAAAGTCGGGATCAAAAAACTGAGATTCCGGTTTTCACCGGAATGACATATTCGCAGACTCCCACCCTGACTATGACAGCAAGAGCCATGCCACAAACGAAAGTGGTACAAAGTTTACTAAAAGACCTATAATCTGTAATAAAGAAGCTTCATCTGTTGTAAAAATGCAACAGTTTTTGTTTTTTAGAGTGTGATGATATCGTTACGTCTGCGAAAATCTTTACACATTCGGGGTAGGGTGTGGTTGATATTGTAATAAGGATTTTGGAAGAAACATGGAATATATATTTTGAGTCAGCAGTTTACGTTATTTTTGGGTTTGTTATCTCCGGAATTCTTTATGCATGGATATCCCCCAAGGATGTATCAAGACATCTCGGGAAGCCAAATTTTCTCTCAGTTTTAAAGGCAACCCTATTAGGGCTTCCATTGCCACTCTGTTCATGTGGAGCAGTGCCTGCCGCGCTTCATTTAAGGCAGCGCAAGGCCTCAAAGGGATCAACCTTAGCTTTCCTTATTTCGACCCCCGAAACCGGTGTCGATTCGATTGCAATCTCCTATGCCCTCTTAGGGCCAATCTACACAATAGTCAGACCCATTGCGGCAATTGTTACAGCCATCATTACTGGTATTGTGGCAAATATTTGTCTCCCTGCTGAAGTTGAACCTACAGGCCAGGAAGAGCCAGCCCGGTGCCAAATATGTTCAATCCTCCCAGGTGGCAATGGTTGTCCCCATACATTTTGGGACAGGATAAGGGCTGCGTTCAGGTTCTCCTTTGGCGAATTTCTTCATGAACTCTCTAAGTGGCTCTTAATTGGTTTTCTTGCCGCAGGAATAATTAGCGCCGCGATTCCCACGTCATTCCTCCAGAATTATCTAGGATCTGGTCTGCCGGCCATGCTTATCCTTCTTGCCATAGGAATTCCAATCTACATATGCGCCTCCTCTTCAACCCCAATTGCCGCAGCCCTATTACTCAAAGGGGTGGGGCCGGGTGCGGTTTTGGTATTTCTATTGGCGGGGCCGGCGACGAATGTTGCTACCTTTACGATGGTTGGCAAATTCATTGGAAAAAGGGCACTTTTCATCTATTTAATATGCATAAGCTTGGTTAGCCTGATGTGCGGAATCCTATTTGAATCATTCCTTTCAGCACTCCAAATCGATATCAGATCTTTTGTGTATGCAGGTGGGGAGCTTATGCCTTCACTGATAAAATGGGTTGGAGCATTGATATTTGCTCCGATTCTACTCTATAGTGTGACCCGCGATTTAATAAAAAAGAAAAGTTGCAATGATTGTAAGAGTAAGGATTAATTAATGCGGGTTCCGATTTCTGCTTTAACCGACAAAGCCATTATCAACTCAACATATCTGGTTAAATCAAAAGCAATACAGGTTGCTAAAAACGGGAAACCATATCTGAACATTACACTAATGGATAAGTCCGGTGAAATAGGCGCAAGGGTTTGGGATGACGCTGAAGCACTCGGTTCACAGTTCGATCGCGGAGATGTTGTCAGCGTCATGGGTCACGCGAACGTTTATCAGGGAAAGCTTCAGCTAATACTCCAGGATCTGACAAAAGCCATGGTAGGCGAAGTTGATCCAAAAGATTTTCTGCCGGTCTCAAAAAGAGATATCGATGAAATGTTTGGAGAGCTTACATCATATGTTCAGGGTTTAAAGAATCCCAACCTGAAGAAGCTCGCGGAAAATATATTTTCCAATGTTTCTATAACAGAAAAATATAAAAAAGCCCCGGCCGCGACAGGCGTACATCATGTCTATATCGGTGGTCTTTTGCAGCACGTTCTTTCACTCTGCGCGTTGGTAGACGCGATTACCCCATTATACAAAACCTTAAACCGCGATCTCCTAATGTCAGCCTGTTTTTATCACGACATCGGCAAAATATTTGAGCTTTCCTACGATGTAAACTTTGAATACAGCGATGAGGGCAAACTGATAGGGCATATAACCCAGGGTGCTTTATTTATTGAGAATGAAATAAAAAAGATAGAAGGTTTTCCTGGCAATTTAAGAAACGCACTCCTTCACATGATACTTTCGCATCATGGAGAATATGCATTCGGGTCCCCAAAGAGACCAAAGTTCCTGGAGGCAATTGTATTCCATTTTCTCGATAATCTTGATTCCAAAATTGAGGGTGTCCTGTCATTCATAGAGAAAGAGAAATCTAATAAAGGCTGGACCAGTCACCACAAGATTTATGACAGATACTTTTTCACCGGACCACTTGGGGTTGGATTAGAATAGAAAATTAGTTATCTCTCCCTCGTCATTGCGAGCGAGGCCTGTCATCCCCGTGAAAACGGGGATCTCTCCCGTCATTGCGAGGAGCC
>MGRR01000120.1:4583-5157 GCA_001798265.1 Deltaproteobacteria bacterium RIFCSPHIGHO2_12_FULL_43_9 | reverse complement strand
AACGTTATCGAGTTCCATTAAAAGCCGCTTCATCTCTTCAGTGGATAACGATTGATTGAACCGGATCGCCGCATGACACGCGGTAGTCGCTAACACCCTTTGAACAGGGAGTTCAAGTTTTGATTCAGAGGATATCGCCAGCAAATCGGAAAAAAGGGATGAAATGGCAGATCTCAAATTAGAGGCCCCTAAAATCGCAGGCACAGACTTTATCACAACACTATTAGAACCAAATGAATCAATCTCCCAGCCAAGCCCATTAAAAATCCCCTTCTTCTCCAAAAGCTCTGAAACCTCCCCTCTCGAGAGCTCTATAATCTCAGAAACCAAAAGGAGCTGTGATTCAACCTCACCCTTTTCATACTGGATTCTTAATCTCTCAAATTTCACCCTCTCATGCGCTGCGTGCTGGTCAATTACAACCAGCGAATCCTCTCTCTCACAGATAATGTAGCTGGCCGCAGCCTGGCCGATGATTCGAAGGCTACCGAATGGTCCTGCGTGAGATTGCTTCCCCCCGACGGCTTCGCCTGGGGGCTGAAGGCTTTTTTCGCTCGCAATGACGTAATTGTCA
>MGRR01000120.1:3391-4565 GCA_001798265.1 Deltaproteobacteria bacterium RIFCSPHIGHO2_12_FULL_43_9 | reverse complement strand
CTGTTGTCATTCCCGCTCCAGCGGGAATCCACTCCGTCATTCCGAGGAGCCGAAGGCGACGAAGGAATCTCACCGAAGAGATTGCTTCGCTCCGCTCGCAATGACGCAATGTCATTCCCGCGAAAGCGGGAATCTACCCCGTCATTCCCGCGAAAGCGGGAATCTACCCCGTCATTCCCGCGAAAGCGGGAATCTGGATCCCCGTTTTCACGGGGATGACAGGGTACTCGCAATGACGGGTCCGCTCGCAATGACGGGTCCGCGGTGACCAGGTTCTCTTCTCTCAATACCACCTGTTTGGGCCTGATCTCATCCGGATATTTACTCTCCACCTTATCAAATGCAATGCCCCTGTAACCCGATAACGCGCTCCTCACATTCTTCGAAACAAAGTCATGCACTGCCCCAGTGTGCACAAACCGGACCTCTGATTTGGCGGGGTGGACATTTACATCCACAAGATTGCTGTCGATATCGAGGAAGAGTACCGCAACCGGAAATTCTCCATGCGGGAGCAAGGTTTGATATCCATTGATTACCGCGTGAATCAATAATCTGTCACGAATTGGCCGTCGATTAACAAATAAAAATATCTTCTGGTTTGAGCTCCTTGTAATCTTGGCAGGCCAGAGAACCCCCTGCAGCGCCATCTCACCAGCATCAGCCTCAACTGGAACAAGCTCAGAGGGCTCTATACATTTAATATCATTCTTCATCACAGCTGAAATGCGGTCAAACAGATGTGTCACGGGGAGATAATCATCCAGCGTCTTCCCGTCATGAACAAATGTAAACCGGGTAGCCGGGTTGCAAAGTGAGATTCTGTCAAAGATTTCGCGAATATAGGCTAATTCCGTCTGATTGCTTTTTAAAAATTTTCTTCTCGCGGGTATAGTTAAAAATAAATCACCCACCTCAACCTTTGTCCCAACACCCATCGCGACCGGCCGCTTCTCACCCCTCCAGTTAATCTCATATCCGACATCCGAAGAGGCAACCCTTGAGGAGATTGCACATCTGCCAGCGGCAAAGATGCTCGATAAAGCCTCTCCTCTGAAACCCAAGGTTGAGAGATGCCATAAGTCCTGGGAAACCAATATTTTGCTTGTTGCGTGTCTAGTTGGAGCAAGGACTAAATCATCCCCCCCCATTCCGGAACCATCATCGGAAACCA
>MGRR01000120.1:0-3372 GCA_001798265.1 Deltaproteobacteria bacterium RIFCSPHIGHO2_12_FULL_43_9 | reverse complement strand
TCACCCGCCGCGATTTGATTGATAACCTCGTCTGAAAGTATCTTAATTTTTCCCATTGGGTTATTTTGCCACCACCCTGTTTCTTCCACTTCTCTTCGCGTCATAAAGGGCTTCGTCCGCCCGGCGTATGATCTCTACCGGATCATCATCTTCTTCCGTAAGCGTGGCTATGCCTGCTGAAATTGTCACATCGATTTTTTTATCTTCGAATTCAAAGCTGTAAGACTCAATAGCCTTTCGAACACGTTCCGCGACATCACTCCCCTCATGTAGCGGTGTATCGGTCAGAAGAATCGTGAATTCCTCACCCCCGTATCTCCCAATCTGGTCCTCCGATCTCAGGATATTAGTTTTTATTATTCTGCATGTCTCCTGCAGGATATAATCGCCCGCCTGATGCCCGTACGTATCGTTGATGTCCTTAAAGTGGTCTATATCAAGCATGATCACGCAGAGATTTCCCCCAAGGTTTCTTGCCCTGGCATACTCGATCCTTAGGCAATCGAGAAAATACATCCTGTTAAATACCTTTGTTAACCCATCGGTGTGCGCCATCCCGTGGATATCTTCGTGATAAAATGCCTCCACACTCCCTTTAGGTAGAAACTTAAAAATCGTCTTTCCGCATCTTATGTGATCCCCCTCTTTTAAAATCACCGGGTGACCGATTTTGGCGTCATTTACGAATGTTCCATTCGTGCTCCCAAGATCCTCGACAATAATTTTTCCATCCTGAACCTTTAAAATCGCATGTTTTCTGGATATATGCGGTGAATCAATGCTTACCTCAACATCCGAGCTTCGACCAATGACTATCTGTGGTGGGGTTATTGGAAAACGCTTTCCAAGTGGTTTTCCCGCGATTAGGACAAGCGAGGGCTGTGTTCTCTTGGCCCGCGATATCTTCTCCTGTATTTCACTCTCTTCAACCAAAGAGGTTTGGTCAGATTTTCTTCTAAGAGGCATTTTTCCTCAGTTCCCTTACTATAATATGCCGCATAATTTCGTTTGTTCCGGCACCGATCTCCATTAACTTTGCGTCCCTAAGCAGCCTCTCCGCCGGATACTCCCTGGTATATCCATAACCACCCAAGACCTGAATCGCTGAATTCCCGGCACGGGTAGCAGATTCCGCCGCAAAGAGTTTTGCCGCCGCGACATCCTTCGTTACCCTCTCCCCTTTAGATAATCTATCCGCAACATTGTAAACCAGCGATGAAGCTGCCTGATATTCCATTTCAGCGTCAGCAAGGAGTTTCTGAACAAACTGAAAATCGAGAATAGGCCGCTCAAACTGCCTCCTCTCCTCCCCGTACCAGAGCATTGTTTCAACGGCAGCGCGGGCAATGCCAAGGGAGATACCCGCAATGGTGGTTCTCTCTATATCAAGGGTCTTCATCATCTGGGCTGTCCCATTATTTAATTTTCCAAGCAGGTTTCCCGCCGGCACCTCACATCCGTTAAATACCAGTTCTGTTGTCGGGCTTCCCCGCATTCCCAGTTTTTCCAGCTTCTTTCCAACTGAAAAACCCTTAAACCCCTTCTCCACTATAAAAGCGCTGATACCCTTTGCCCCCGCATCACCGGTTCTTGCGTAGACGACAAACAAATCCCCCTGAGCACCATTGGTTATAAATGTCTTGGTCCCGGTCAAAAAATAGCGATCACCCCTCTTTTCAGCCCTTGTCTCCATAAAGATCATATCTGAACCATGCGCCGGTTCAGTCATAGCCATGCCACCAACCGATTCCCCCGAGCATAGTTTTGGCAGATATATCCTCTTCTGTTCCTCACTCCCATTCACATAGATGTTATTTACGCAAAGAATCGAGTGGGCAAGGTATGAAAGAGCACTGGAGGCGCAGCATCTGCCAAACTCCTCCATAACAATCGTTGCGCCAACCGCATCACTCCCCCCACCCCCGAAGGATTCCGGGATTGTAATCCCCAAAACGCCAAGTGGTCCCATTTTTTTGAACGCATTGTGGTTAAAGCTCTCATCCTCGTCATGTTTCTGCGCAAAAGGCTTTAACTCCTTCTCGGCAAAGGACCTGCAGGTTTCCCGCAACAGATCATGTTCTTCCGTAAAGCAGCTCATTGGTAAAGCTATAACGAATCGTAACGCGTGGCACAAGCTAATTTTCCTTATCCCAGCTTAATGTGATAGAGGATTAAGCGACCCTATATGTATAAAAAAATAATATTTCTAACTCTAATTTTAATAACAGGTTGCTCCAAGGCACCCTTAGGGAGGTTTCAACTCTCCGCGCCAGAGCTTATGCCGCAAGCCTGCAGGGGTATTAAATTACGGGGAGAGCTGACCACCACTGAATTTATCGGGCTCTTTGAATGTCTAAACAACAATGGAGCCTTAGCAGAGCTAAAACCCCTTATGATAGGCACAAATGAGAGGGCCTCCATTTCAGCAAAACTCTATAATGAATTTTTTGGCCAAAGATTATCACTCTCCAGAGAATCCGTAGACTCTCTTAAAGAGAACCTTGTATCGTGGAACCGTTTCAAAGAGAAAACATTAACCCTCAGGCGGGTTCTTGAGAGCGATACGATTTATAATCTGGGTGATGTTCTATCTACGATTAACGACGAGCAACTCCTAGGCCTCCTCCATGGAACAATCAACAAAACAACCTTTATAGAGCTGGTTGAACGCACACTTGGTGGACTGCCATATGATCAGAAGGAGGCGTTTTCAAGGGGGCTCTCCCGCGCCTTTGGCAAAGAGCAGATGGATGCATTCTTCCAAAAATGGGGTCTCTATGTTGGATATTTAAACAGGAATCAGAATAATAGCTATGACAAACATCTGGAAATCATCCACACCCTAGCGAAGAAAAATATCTTTGCCGAGCTACAATCAATTATAAATTCCCTCTCCCCCGAGGAGAGCGAATTTATGGACGCGTTCATATCGTACCAGCTCAACCCAAAGTACCGGTCGCTCACCATTTTAAAAGATGAACTACATGAAAAATATATTAAAAATGAACTGGACGGGGAGAAGCTGGCAGAGCTTAACAAAAAATTAAAGGAATTTCACAAAACATTTCCACAATCTGACATCGCTTCCCTCGTTCAACTGTTAATCGCACTTGACAGGCCTATGCGCTCTGAGGACGGGAAAGAGGATATCCTCTCCTCACTGGCAAGCCTCATGAAGAGTTTTTATACGGTTGTATTGCTGAAACTGGACATACCCAGTGATATCTCAAAAGAGAATCCCCCACGCGAACATCCATTCGGCCCCGACCATGACGTTTCAAAATTGTTTTCAAAAATCGTTACTTTGATTTATGCCACCCGAGAGATATTAACAGATCCCTCGGTCGCGCAGCCTGTCCTGAGCGAATGCGA
>MGRR01000119.1:3509-6278 GCA_001798265.1 Deltaproteobacteria bacterium RIFCSPHIGHO2_12_FULL_43_9 | reverse complement strand
TTTGAGGGTAAAATTCTTGAGTGGTAAACTCAAGAGATATTTAACAAAGGGGCAATTACATGGCAAAAGAACTGAGAAAGACCCCAAGAGCCGATATTTCATTAAGAGTAGAGGTTGTTAAAAAGGGTGGCAAGGGGGGTGAAGGCGCGAGGGTTGTCAATATTTCTGAAAGTGGGGCTTTTATAGAAACAAAGATGCCGGCGGAGGTGGGTGAGGAGATGGATCTGATTATTTTCCTTGATAATAAAGAGCTGAAGGTTTTTCCGCATGCCAAGGTTGTTTATTCCACCAGTGAGGGTGGAAGGAGTGAGAAAGATCTTAAATCCCTGGATGAAATGAGAAAATGGTTAAGTGGGAAGATGAGGGATGGCTGGGGTGTGAGGTTTACGAATATTTCGGAATCCGATGAAAAATTACTTCACGCGTTTGTAATCGCGCTAAAGGATTGAGTTGGAGGAATAATTGCTCTTTAGACATTTTTTAATTTTGCTGCTTTCACTCTTTCTCCTCTCGTGTTCAACAACAAAGCTTGTTGTAAGACGCGATCTCGACAAGAATGGAGAGATTTTTGAGTTTCACGAGAGCCACAAGCATGTTCTCTGGCTTTTGATAGATGGCGTAAACGCAACGGTATTGCGTAGTATGCTGGAGCGTGGAGAGCTGCCAAATATCCATACCCATATATACAGGAGAGGGCCTTACACCTTCTATGCAATGTCATCGCATGTATCAAACACATACCCAAATGTCGCTGCCCAGCTAACCGGAAAATTTCCGGGACACATCGGGATTCCAAATAATCAATATCTCGACACCGAATACAAGGACAGAATAAACCTGATTGAGTATCCCGGAATATTGCAGGCAAAAAATCTTTTAAAAAATGAGCTGACAATCTTTCATTATCTTAAGGCGCAAAAGCTCTACTCAGTATCGGTAACAGATCTGTTGGCTACATCCGCGAATGTTCAGGTGATAGATCTATTCAAAACCGGGGTTAAAGAGATAAACAGACAGTATGACAGGATTGATAAAAGAACCTTTATCGATTTAGCCTCCGTTATTGAAGAAACATCAAAGACAGACCAGCTTCCGGCCCTGATGTATGCCCATCTTATAGGTCCAGACAGCACAGGACATCTGCAGGGTATAACCTCAGAAGAGTATCTCGCATCACTAAGGCTCATAGATACGGAATTTGGGAAATTGGTTAATCTTATATACGAAAAAGGATACTATGATGACTTTGCCTTTGTGATTTCTTCCGATCATGGACAGATTCCTTTTAAAAACCGGCTCAATTTTGATGAGTTTCTTTATGAAATATTAAAAGAAAAACCAAGGGGTTTTTGTAAAACATCAAAATGTAGAATTGATGATGGCAAAATCGGGGATGTTGTATTTGTTCATGGCGCGGATAGGGATGCGTTTATCTACTTTCAGGTAGGGGATCTGGAGTCCTTTTATAGGAAAGGGTGGGGGGAGAGAATAAGGCTGGATGAACTTTTGTCTTATACGCTCCCCTCAGGAAAAAACGTCGATATAATTCATGAAATCGTGAAGGCAGATGGCGTCGGATTAATCTTCGCAAGAGAGAGTGATGAAAGGTTTCATGTCTTTTCCAGGAATGGACACGCATTAATTACAAGGTCAAAATTCCTTGGTTTTAAACTAGAATACTCTTATGAAATTTTAGAGGGTGAAGATCCATTAGAACTAGAAGTCGGCCGCTTACCCGCGCAGGGGAGATTGCTCTCATCCCGCGATTGGCTGGCATTAACAGAGCAATCCCCCTATCCCGATGTAATTCCACAGATGCCTGAGCTATTTCAGACATCGAAAACGGGGGATCTGATAGTTTACGCATCTCCTGCCTATACTTTTAGTGAAGAGTATGTGAGTGGGCATGGTGGAGGAACAAGACCAGAGATGTATACACCATTTCTTTTTGGTGGGAGAGGACTTGATCGACGAGACCTCGGGCCATTCAGAACAATAGACATAACACCGACGATCCTGCACTTTATGGGTTTAAGGGTTAATCCGGTAGACAGAATTGATGGCGAGGCATCATGTGTATTCCTAAAATACTGCCCATATCTCGAATATGAATGACGGAGGCAAAATGCTGCAAATTAAAGCATTTGGTGACGGAGGCAAAATGCTTAAAACTAGGGCGTTATTTCTTGTAGCGTTTTCTTCGCTGATAGTTCTGTGTAGCTGTGAAAAGGTTCCGAAGGCCCCAACTGCCTCAAATATATTTTCTAATGTTCATAAAGGTATTGCCATCGTTTATCCGATGAAGGAAGGAAAAGTAACCGGGGTTGCCCGTTTTGAACATGCAGGCAGTGGAATAAAGGTGGTTGCCCATATAGAGGGTTTAAAGCCGAATTCAAAACAGGGGTTTCACATCCACGAATATGGTGATTGTAGCGCGTCTGATTTTTCGTCGGCGGGCGCCCATTATAATCCCCAAAACCGGCAGCATGCCGGCCCCGAAAATGACGAACATCACGCCGGGGATATGGGTAATCTGGTATCCAACGATAAAGGTGTTGCGGATTATGAATATACCTTTTCTGATTTAACCATTGCTGGTGGAATGAATCCGGTTCTTGGGAGAGCTGTTATTATTCATGAAAACGAGGATAATCTGGTGAGCCAACCGACCGGTAATGCCGGTTCAAGGATTGCCTGTGGGGTGATTGGGATTGCCATTAACTAAATAATTTGGCACCCTAACTTCCGTGTGTATCAATTCCCTGAAGA
>MGRR01000119.1:0-3485 GCA_001798265.1 Deltaproteobacteria bacterium RIFCSPHIGHO2_12_FULL_43_9 | reverse complement strand
ACTGTTTGGAATCGCGCAGGGGGATAAAATAGAATCCCTATTCAATGTAACAGTTGAACCCTCTAGCGGCGTAATTTTACCCACCTTTTCCCTTGCAGAAACCTATGAGGTCATATCCAGTCCCGGGGAGAATCCATCTTATGTCCGGACAAAAATAGTTGCTGGTGGAGAGCTTGGTGACAGGCTTGTTGACCATAAAGGGTTTTTTAATGAGTGGTTTCGTGGATTATTCGAAGAGACGCCTTTGGGAGGATTTAACGGGACATTATTAGAGGATGTTAAGGTTCCGGTTAAAAATGAAAATGGGGAATTGGTGGAGCAGTTACTAAAAACCGCCTGTCTGTTCCAAAGCCTCTCTCCATATTTAACGGAAGAGAAGAATCCTGTATCTGACGAAGACAAAGGATATCTCAGGCACTATGTGTGGCTCCGTATTATAATCTCACCTGAGGTTCCTTATGGCGTGGTCTCTTTTACGTATAAATCGTGGGAGAGTGACACAATTAATAAACCACAGACAAAGGTTCATAGTGAGTTTTCGCTGAAATCCGTGTCTCGATTAATACCTGTGCAGTTGAAGTATTAATTACGTCATTCCGAGTGAGCCTCAGGGATCTCTTCGTCATTGCGAGCACCCACTGTCATTCCCGCAAAAGCAGTCATTCCGGCGAAAGCCGGAATCCAGTACGCATTCTATGGATCCCGGCTTTCGCCGGGATGACTGTACTAGATCCCCGTTTTCACGGAGTACAGGCTCCAGCGGGAATCTATTTCGTCATCCTGAGCGAAGCGAAGGATCTCAACGAATTAACAAGAGATCCCAGTTTTCACGGGGATGACGAAAAAGAGATCCCTCGCTTTGCTCGGGATGACGAAGGCTTTGCTCGGGAAGACGTGAGCCGCCATTGCGAGCGTAGTCTAGAAATAGTGACATTTTTGTCTTGCCATTAAAATAGACAACCAGTATAAATCTTCCTGATGGAGCAACTGGGAAACTACGAACTGCTTAGTGGGTTGGGAAATGGCGCAACAAGTGAGGTCTTCCTTGCGAAAGATTTACGCAATGGCAGGAAGATAGCCCTAAAACGATTACACCCACAATTGATTAATTCAAAGAGCCTAAAGAGGTTGGTGGACGAGAGTTCACTTATCTCCAGATTAAAACACAATTCTATTGTCGAGGTATTGGAGGTCGATAGTTCCGAGAACAGTGCCTACTTGGCCATGGAGTATGTAAGTGGTGGTACACTAACTGAGTTTATAAAGGGTGGAGAGATTCTTTATCCGGAAATCGCAGCAATTTTAATGCTTGAGATTCTGGAGGGAGTCGAGCATGCCCATAGAAACGGTGTGATTCATAGAGACCTGAAGCCGGATAATATAATGTTGACCCACGAAGGCAATGTTAAAATTGCCGATTTTGGTTTGGCAAAGATTATAGACCGTGAACGTCTTACCCAGACCGGGGCAATTATCGGATCCCCTACCTACATGTCCCCTGAGCAGGCGCTTGGGCACCAGCTTGACGAAAAATCGGACCTCTTTTCATTAGGTGTAATTCTATATGAACTTACGACCGGGAAATTGCCTTTCGCAGCCGAAAATCCACATGCTGTAATCCGAAAGATTATAGAGGTTGACCCCCCCAGACCAGATTCACTTAATCCCAAAATTAACAGAGAGTTAAGCCAGATAATTCTTCAGGCCCTTTCTAAAAAGAAGGAAGATCGGCAGGAAGGTGTCTGGGAATTTGTTTTTCAATTAAAGTCGTACCTGAACCAGTTTGGGCTACTAACGGAGCGGTTCCGTTTTTCCAATTTTGTTAAAGATAAAAATGGATATCTTTTCGATCTCTCTAAAACCCTTTGCGACAACCTTTTACATAAGGCAAAATCTTCATTGGATTCCAGGGACTCATTTCAATTTTTGGTTTTTATAGATCATCTCTTAGGCATTGCGCCGGAGCATAAAGAGGCCCTGGAGCTGCTGAAAAATTTTAATACCCAAAGCAGGAGAGGATTTCTTAAACCAGTAAAAATTGGTGTCAGCGTTATTCTCCTTATTTTGGTTTTATCAGCAGTCGCCTGGCAGCTCTTTCTCTATAAAAACCCCAAGGAGATGGATAAGCCATTGTTTATCGACACCAAGGCTGAGGCTACACAAGTCAAACAAAGGGTCTCAAAACCTGATAACATTCCGGTCATGACAAAAGAGATTCCCAAAAAGGTTGAAACCCCGGTTATTACAAAACCACAATTCGGATTTCTAAGGTTAAATGTTGATGACGATGTGCAGGTTGAGATTGACGGAATTCTCTACAACTGGAGAGAGAGGGGGGATGCCAGATTAAGCCCCGGTTCCTATAAATTAATACTAAGAAAGCCAGGTTTTCCACCCCTGAACAGCACAATAAGAATTAAGGATGGTGAAACAGCCGTTATAAACGCGAAAATGCCTGAATCATAAGAGGGTAATATGGCTCATCTATATGTCTCTGGTCCCGGATTAGATTTGAAAATCGACATAAAAAAATCCGTTATCTCCATAGGTGGGGGGAAAGATAACGATGTCTACTTACCTGATAGCAAGAATATCGACGAGCATGCGTTTTCAATTATCAAGGATGGAAACAAATATATTCTATCAAGACTAGCAAAGGGAAGGGGAGAGGTGCTCCTTAGGGGGAAAGCAATCTCGAAACAACAGTTGCGGCATCTCGATCTGATTGAATATGAAAGTTTTAGATTTTTTTTCGTAGAAAAGGCCCTTCAGGAAAGTAATTCAGACAATCGGAAATACGAGGAGCTATTCCACAAGCTCCACGATTTCTCACTCAAGCTCCTTAATGAATCCGACGCGCAATCAGTAGTCGATTTAATCCTGGACGAGCTAATAAAGCTGACGAAGGCGGAAAAAGGGTTTTTACTCACATGCAAAGATGTTTCGCACTACGAAATTACCGCAGCGCGGCACTGCAACGTTGAAGAGCTCCACAAAGAACATCTTCATCTTTCCGACACGGTAGTCCAGAGTGTAATTTCGAAAAAAGAGCCCCTGTTTATTGAAAACATCATGGGTCATGAACTCGCAAACAGCCGCTCAATTGTGGATCTAAGAATTTTCTCTGTTGCCTGTTTTCCACTGTTGGTCAACCAGCAACTACAGGGCGTCATATATCTCGGAAGTTCAACCCCTGGGAAAAGCCTTGATAAATCACAGATGCCGATAATGAATATTTTTGTTGCCCAGGCAGCCGTGATTCTTGCAGCTGCCTTGCGAATTTCTGACATTGAGCTTGAGTGCCAATCGCTGTCTTCATTACTTGAGCAGACACGCTCAGGCATGATGATTGGTAACTCCTCTCAGATGGAGGATATTTTTAAGAGGGTAATTAAGATTTCCCCAACAGATCTTGCTGTATTAATCCAGGGGGAAACAGGTACAGGCAAAGAGCTTTTAGCACGAGAGATTCATCTTCGAAGCTC
>MGRR01000118.1:5747-7684 GCA_001798265.1 Deltaproteobacteria bacterium RIFCSPHIGHO2_12_FULL_43_9 | reverse complement strand
AAAATTTTTCAGAGTTGGGTGAATGGGATCTCAGTTTAATCAAGGTATCTAAATTGAAAAAGTACGCAAAGAAGATGAACATCACACTTCCAGGGAGTCTAAGCTTTAATCGAAATTAACATTGGAGTTTTAATTGATTTCAATATATACTTGTTTCCGTAAAACCAAGATTGAACCTTGGTTTTGCAGAAAATGGTATTTAACAAGTTATTTCAGTAGGTTAGAATGTACAAAAGGGTGCTGGAAAGTACATTAAAAGCGGATTTCAGGAAATATCCAATAGTTACCGTAGTGGGGCCCAGGCAGTCTGGTAAAACCACCTTGGTGCGAGAGGCATTCGGGAATTTCAAATATACAAATCTTGAAGATCCAGCAGAAAGGGAATTTGCGAAATCTGATCCAAGGGGGTTTTTGAAAAAATACGATCAAAGCGTGATTATAGATGAGATACAAAGGGTACCCGAACTTACTTCGTACATTCAGGTGCTTGTTGATGAGCGTAAATCGAATGGCCAGTTTGTTCTAACCGGAAGTCAGAACTTTTCTATTAGGGAGGCTTTAAGTCAGACCTTGTCAGGGAGAACAAGTATTCTCACCCTTCTTCCTTTTTCTATGGATGAATTAAAATTATCCCAGGACAAAACCGATTGGATATATAAGGGTTTTTATCCAAGAATATACGATAGTAAACTGAATCCAACCCGGGCACTGAGTGATTATGTCTCAACATATGTCGAAAGGGACCTTAGACAGATAACCGCAGTAAAGGATCTTGCAGTCTTTCAGACCTTCATAAAAACCTGTGCTACCAATATCGGGCAAATAATAAATCTTGAAAACATTGGAAATGAATGCGGTATTTCACAAACTACCGCGCGGGAATGGCTGAGTATTCTGGAGGCAAGTTTCATAATTTTTCGATTACAGCCATATCATGTAAATATTAGAAAGAGATTAATTAAACGACCCAAATTATATTTTTATGACGTGGGTTTGGCTTCTTATCTTCTGGGTATTGAATCAAAGGAGCATGTTGATTCCCATCCTCTTCGTGGTTCTCTTTTTGAAAATATGGTTATTGTGGAAATTATGAAATACAGACTAAATCGCCACCAACCACTCAATTTCAACTTCTATCGGGATAGCGATGACAATGAAATAGACCTGTTTGTAAATATCTCGCAATATACTGTTCCTATAGAAATTAAATACAGCTCTACAATCTCTGAAGAATTTACCAGGGCATTTAGAATCGCGGACAAACTTTTTAAAGAACAACCATACGGAAAAATATTGGTTTATGGCGGAGATAAAAGGGAGAGCAGAAGTCCTAACATTGAAATCGTGCCATTTAATGAGATTTCCCCTTTATTAGAAAAGAAATTTTCAAAATAGACATGAGCAGGTTGAGGTTTCCACAATTGTCCGTGCCGTTGTAACTGAAGTCCATGTCTAGTCCACATTAGGGGTGACAAATTTTGTCACTTTTTTTGTGCTTTGTTCTGGTATTTTAAGAGCCTGTTGTTTTTAAAAATAATATAAGTATAATGCCCAATTTGTGTTCTAGTAGACTGTCTCAAAAGTTTTGTTATTCCGGCGAAAGCCGGAATCTTAGATCCCGACTTCCGTCGGGATGACAAATACGCGCAAAATTTATGAAACGGTCTACTAATTATTTAGGTACAGCATGAGGTGCGCCCCATAGATTGAAAAAGAGATTGGGGAGAGTAACGGGTATTATAACTCAAATTAAAAGCACGAAATCTGAAAATAATCTAAAAAATTATAAGTAAACCGGAGAATTTAAAGAGGACATTTGAGGGTCTGATTTGTGAATGTATTTGTGGAGTTGACTATGAGGTTTAGGGAAAAAGCAAAAGAAGCTGGGCTTTTAAAGCTAAAATTTTTTATTACTTTTCTTGTGGTTTTGTTTTCCT
>MGRR01000118.1:2104-5676 GCA_001798265.1 Deltaproteobacteria bacterium RIFCSPHIGHO2_12_FULL_43_9 | reverse complement strand
GGTTGTAAATACTGAGGTTGTCGAGAGTTATGTAATGCTTGATGTTGATGAGATTTATATTTCAAAGGGAATGTTGTTTTCAATTCGCAATGAGGCTCAGCTGGTAGCATTAATTGGACATGAGATTGGGCACAGTCAATTAAAGCATCGCTTGCGGCATTATAAGAAACCGGTTGGTTTTGATGTGGTAGGGGATATTTTAGGTAAAATTGATGGTGTTCCGGATATTGTAAGAGATATCAAGTCGCAGATGGAGGATATTCATTATTACCAGTTTTCACAAAACAAAGAAGAAGAGGCGGATGAGTTTGGTGCGTTAGTTGCAAGGGATTTGGGATATAATCCATATTCTTTTGTTGATCTCTTTACCCGTTTTTCGGCTATAAAAAGTTTCGGTTTCATAAGTAGGGTTACTAGCATTAAGAGTTCACATAAGTCTCTCCAGGGCAGGGCTGAACATATTAAATCTTACCTTAGTAATCTTAAGGTTCCCAACAGAGGGAAAACCGGTGAAGAAGGTTATTTACGCAATGTTGGGCACCTTGGTCTCAATTCCGGTTCAGAAAATTACCGTGCCGATGATGAATTAGATCAATTTATTAGTGATTTAGAATTAAAAAATAAAAATCACGAACAATTCTCGATTCAAGAATTTATAAACACAATGAACAAGTTGCGCCTGATTGCTGAAAAGTACGGTGTGTTGGCACAACTAAAGGGTTCATCTTCTTTAGCGGTACATTTTCGTGATTCGAACAATAATTTCATGAAGGAAAAGATCAGGATGGCCAAGCCCTGGTGGGGGGCGGCAAATTCTTCATTGGATAAATTCACAGATGCATTGAATTTTATTAGCAGAATGGGGTTGGGTTTTATCCCGGTAGTTGGTGATGCTGTTGACCTTTACGAGGTCTTGACTGGTAAGGATTTTGTAAGTGGTGATGCTCTTGGTTTTCGTGAAAGGCTGTTGTCAACCCTTGGTGTTTTGGTGGGTTCCGGACAACAGTGGAGAGAGGTCGCACGTGGCCTAAGAAATATTCCGGATTTCATACACGCGAAGATTCCGGGTGTTAATTCAAGAGAGGTTTCCTCTGCCGCAAAGGCCGCAGAAAAATTAGCTGAGGAGGGTAATTTATACGGTCGCTCCAAGGTTGGAAAAACGTACAATGGTCATTGGGAGGAGGGGCCGTTGGCTCACAACAATATTATCGTAGATTCATTTGCTGGAGCCAAATACACTGAAATTATACCTGTTGAAGGAGAAAAATTTTATAGAATTGGCAGTAAAAGTGGTTCCTATTGGAGCAGGGTTAAGCCTACCTCACAAATTCGGTCAATGTCGGAAAATGCGATCCACCCGGACTGGAATAAATTCAAAGATATTCATGAATTAGAAATTCCAAGAAATTATAACGGGACTTTTTATGAAGGATTTTCGGGTAATATGAGTGGTAAAGTGCTTAAATATGAGAAGGGACCCAGTCAAATAATGTCTCAAATCTCATCAGGTAGTTTTTTCCATGGAGGTGGTAATCAGGTTTATATTCCAGAAAGCCAGATTACAGCGTTGAAGGATTATATAAAATGAGTGAGAGAAATTATAAAATTGAATATATTGCCGGTTATGTGGCTGAAATGGGTACGGACATTTCAAAGTCAGATCATGGTTGGTATATGCGGGTTCGTGGTGATGATGGGAGGGATTATTACGTCGGAGGTTTGTTTGATTATATAGATTTAGAAAAAAGTTTACGTCCCCCCGTCTCTGGAAGACAGCTCGATGAAATGGGCTATAGATGGCTAGGCAGAAAAGTGCATGTAAAATATACTGAATTCAGGGGCAAGCTACTTATTCTGAACTTCATTCTTGAAAAAGAGAGAAGATTTGAGGTCAATTATATACGGGGAAGGGTAGCCGAGATTTCTACAACTACATCATGGATCATGCGAGTACGTGGCGACGATGGTAGGGATTATTTTGTAGAAAACCCGAGTAAATATACAGAAATTGAACAAAGCTTAAAGCCTCCATATTTTGAACAGAGACCCGATGAATTAAAAGAAAAATGGTCTGGCAAACGAATTGACATTAGATATGTTGAGTTTCAAGACAGGTTACTAATTTTAGATATTTATGGATATGTCGCCTTGAATCCCTGAGGTGAAGAGGTCCTGAACAAAAAAGATATATTTTGTGATATGGTACAAAACCCAAAAAACAATTGGAAGCATTGGAGAAGTATATAAAATGATAAGTATTTGGAAATCGAGCGTGGTCTGAAGCCCCCATTTTTGGTGCAAGATCTCAAAGACGAGCGCGATGCTTGGTTAGGTAAGCGAGTTCAAATTAAATATGTAGAGTACGGAGAAAAGCTTCTTATACTCCAGGTAGATCGTCTTGAAAAATGCTAAAAGTGAAGGGATCCGATCCAATAATGTCTCAAATGGGGATGGGTCAGATCAATTGTACTGCCCCTGTATCTCCTCAAGATGTTTATTAAAATCTTTCAGCTCCCTTTCCATTGAAGCATTGAAATAAGAACTTCTGGGAGTGATTGTGCCCATTGAGTAGTTAATCAGCAATAAAAGAATACCGGCCCCAAGCGCTATCAGGCCGGCAAGTTTTCTCTCTAGCGCGAATCTGGATATAAGGCCGAGGTAAAACAAAAAAAGAAGGACAAAGGCAATACCAAATGCGACTAGAAAGCCTAGCCAAAGAAGCCTGTATGACCATTGCACAATTATTAAAAAAATAAGGGATAGAACACTTACTGGGATAAGGGCCATCAGCCAGCATTCGAACAAATCTTTAATGTTTTGTTTCTTTTTTAGATGATCAAGCAATAGCCAAATTGCGCCTATAATTATGGAATAGACAATGGCTGACTGGATGAGGGCATATAATGTGTCTAAAAAGATTCTAAAATAGAAACCCCTTAGGACGAATAAGATGATTTTTACGGAAAGGGTCAGTACGACAAATGTTACTATTATTTCTTTCCAGCTGAGATTCTGGCCTGTTGTCACATTCCGGATTGGCGCCTTGATTGATTTAAAAATTATTTCAAGGGCTCTTTTGATCTCCGTGACTGCTATATTGAAAAAATGTTTTAGTTCATTTTTGGCATCCACCTTGTTTGGTTCATTGTTTGTCATTATACACCTCGTTATTGTTGGGTTTACATCATGTAAAAATAAATCTTCCTATTCAGTGGGCTTTTCTTCTTTCAAAAACAACCTCTAAAAAATGGTTTTCTAGTTTTTTTAGGGGTTAGTTTTGGCATCAATGCAAAAGAAGGGCAAATGTAAGCTAAAAAATAGTGTTTAACAATATGGATATGGGCAGGGAGGGGGCAGGGCACTGCGCGAAAGCGGGGTACGGGAATGACGCCTACGTCATCCCGAGGCGAAGCCGAAGGAATCCTTCTCGCAATGACGAAGGAGATCCCGGCTTTCGCCGGGATGACGGAATGACGAAGAGATTGCTTCGTCGCGCTTAGCGCTCCTCGCAATGACGGAAAACGTCATTCCCGCATTTTGTGTCATTCCCGCACCCCGTTTTCACGGAGTGC
>MGRR01000118.1:0-2096 GCA_001798265.1 Deltaproteobacteria bacterium RIFCSPHIGHO2_12_FULL_43_9 | reverse complement strand
GAGTGCAGGCTCCAGCGGGAATCTGGATCCCCGTTTTCACGGGGATGACAACATTTATAGCCACTTGTTGGCTTTATACCAAGCGGTTGTTTCGGTTATGGCCTCTACAAGGTGGGTGTAGGTTTGGAGGTTGAAATCTCTCTTCGCCTTTTCTGATGAGTAAATCCAGTATTGTTGGTTTAGATCGTCAAGCCGTTTTCTTGTGAAATATGGTTGTTTGCCGGTGAGTTTTCCGAATAGTTCACTTAAAAATGCCAGTGAGTACATGGCAAAATGTGGAAGCACTATTTTTATGGCTTTCCTGTTGAGTGATTTTGAGATTGTCTTAAGAAAATCCATCCACCCATAAACAACCGGGTCCAGAATAAAGTATGTTTCTCCCTTTGCTTTGTCGCTAAGAGCGGCCATTAACATGCCTTTTACCAGGTCTGATGCATAAACCAGATTCATCGCCCTGTATTTCCCATGTTCAATGTGAATCCCCATCTTGGCCATTTTGAACAGGGGAAGGCATTTGTCATCCCTTGGCCCGAAAACCACAGGTGGGCGGACGATTGTGATGGGAATCTTATCCAGATATTTTTCCCTGATCATCTCTTCCATCTTAAGCTTGCTCTTGCCGTAGTCGCTTGTCGGATTACAGGGATCATTTTCTTTTATAATGTTGTTTTTATCCCTTGATGGGCCTACTGCAGCGATTGAACTTACTATCACCGCGCGTTTAAGGGTTGGGTTTGAGAAAAGGATGGCGTCCAGAAGGTTTCTGGTCCCCTTAATGTTCGTTGAATAATAATCCTCCGTGTTGATGGCCTTCAGGGCCGCAGCGCAGTGAAAGATCAGATCTTTATTTTTGACGGCCGGTATGAGGGATTCGGGTTTTAAAAGATCACCGGTGATAAGATTTACATTCAGCCCATTTAGCCATTTTAGATTACTGGTCGGCCGAACCAGACAGGAGACCTTATGTCCCCGAAGGAGAAGATGCTCTACAAGATGGCTTCCAACAAACCCATGTCCACCCGTTACTAAGACTTCCATAGAGGGCACATACTATTCATTAATATAATGGGTGTAAAGAAAAGTAGCACAAAAAATAGGCAGAATGAATACATATAAAAAACTACCACCCCTACTCAGCGATTCCAGAATTCACCGGAACAACATTGTAGGGGTGTGAAAATTGGGATTTATCTTTATCTTACTTAGGTAGGATTTTGTAAATCCCCGTGCCGCATTTGCTGCACTTACCCTTTGCAGCCTTTCGCCCATTCTTCATGGTAACCTGCTGCACATCCTTCATTTCCCTCTTCTCTTTGCACTTAACGCAATATCCCATGTTGTCGGCCATAGACTCACTCCCATGCTGTTAAAATGTTTTCGGGCGCCACACCAAGCGAGTATAGCTTAGAATGCTTAAAGAAAAAAGTCAGTAAACTATTTATTTAATGTACTTTTATATATTTTGCGCTTTAATTCCTGTTATTTGCATAAAAAACGATCTAAAATCAAAAAAAGGGGTGGTTTTCCAAATTTGCTGCGTTGCGGCAAATTAATACCGAGAGGGTTGCATGAATCTATTTAAAAAGAGGTCGCTTGGAATCTGGTCCATTATTTTGATTTATCTGGCCATAATTTTTATTAACTCTGTCCAGTTGTATGAACTTGCTCTTCTCTACCCGGTTTTAAGCAGAAAGGTTGTTTTTCCGGAGATGATTAACGCGGGATTTTTTATAATATTTCCAATAATTATAATCATCGGGTTTTTATTTTTGCGCGCGTGGGCAAGAAGATTCGCTATTTTACTAAGTTCAATCGCCATAGTGTTAAATCTAATGGGCCTTATAAAATACAGCGACTGGTACCTTTTATTATCCATCGGCCTGCATGTTCTTATTTTCTACTACCTGATTCTTCCCGCAACCAAAAAAATATTTCACGAAGCGGCGCATCATTTGTCCCCCGGACCACCGCTTACGCCGCCGAACCTATAAAACGTCATCCCGAGGAGCCATGTCATCCCCGTGAAAAGGTCATCCCCGTGAAAACGGGGATCAAGATTCCCGCTGGAGCCTGCACTCCGTGAAAACGGGGTGCGG
>MGRR01000117.1:19209-21711 GCA_001798265.1 Deltaproteobacteria bacterium RIFCSPHIGHO2_12_FULL_43_9 | reverse complement strand
TGGAAGATTTGGTTTGAGTATTCTATTTCAGTTCCAACGTGCGAGATGTCTGCGTATTCTCTGCTGTCTAAGCCGTGACCAAGCCTCTTCATCCTCTCTTTTCTGATGTCTGCCAATGCTTCTGGGTCGATTGTTAAGGCTACAATTTTATCCTGGTTTGTTTTGAACAGTTCTTTCGGTGGTTCAATGTTTAGCACAAGAGGAACGTTGGCAACCTTCCAACCCTTGTGCCCGAGATACATGCTGAGTGGTGTCTTTGAAGTTCTGGAGACCCCGACTAAAATTATATCCGCATCGTCCAGATCCTCGAGATGTTTACCATCGTCATGTTTTACGGTGAATTCTACGGCGTCTATTTTTTTAAAGTATCCTTCGTTCACCTGGTGAAGAAGACCGGGTTTGGAAATGGGTTTTCTTTCAAAATAAGCAGTAAGAACTTTTAATATCGGGCCAAAAAGATCGAGGTGGGGAACCCTGTTTTCTTCAGCGGTGATTCGGATAAATTCCCTAAGCTTCTGTGAAACGACGGTATAGAGAAGAAGGGCTTCGAGTTCCCTTGCCTCTTCTATAATTGCTTCAACCTGTTCAGGGGTTCTTACATTTTTTGTGCGGATTACCTGGACATTCTCCTGCACCCCAAATTGAAGTAGCGCCGCCTTCGCAACCTGGGTCGCTGTTTCTCCGGTTCCATCAGACATGATTATTATTGTTGAATGTTTTTTTGGTGTCATATTAGATCCTTCGCTTCGCTCAGGATGACGAAGGCTTCGCTCAGGATGACGAAGGCTTCGCTCAGGATGACGATCGGGCGGGATGACGATCGGGGAATGATGTCTGTCCCCATTTATGCCTGTCCTTTCTTCAGTATGTTATCAAGTATTCCGTTTACAAACGAGGGAGAGTCCTCGGAACCAAATTTTTTGCTTATTTCAATTGCTTCATTAAGAGCAACGTTTGGTGGAACCTCGCTGGAGTATAAAAGTTCATAGGTGGCCATTCTGATGATGTTTAAGTCTACCTTTGCCATCCTTGAAACCCTCCAGTTGTTTGAGTGTTCTTCTATCAGCCTGTCTATATCCAGCTTTTTGGATGTTACTCCCTGAACGAGTTCTTTATAAAAATCTTTTACTTCATCGCTAATCTCATGCTCTTCGGCCAGATTAAACACGTCTCCTGAGTTTGGGTTCAGATCCTCCTTGAAGAGCTGTTGAAGCGCCAATTCCCTAGATTTTCTTCGTTTACCCATCTGGTTTATTGCTCCAAGGTTGTTGTTTGGGAAAAAATATTTTTCTTAATCTGCTCTTGTATTGTTAGGGCCTGCAATAGGGCCTTCGTTGCCTCTTTTCCCATGTTAGCAACATGTCCATTGGCCCTCGCCATTGCCTGGGCTTTTGTAAAGCAGGTCAGAACACCGAATGTTATCGGCATATCGAAATCCTCTGCTATTTTCTGGATCGCACCGGCGGTTGTACTTGCGATGATCTCATAATGAGAGGTCTCTCCCTTGATTAAACAACCCAATGTTACAACACCGTCTACCTCGCCATGCTGCATCAATGCCCTGGCGGCATAGGGGATCTCCCAGCTACCCGCAACCTTTACAATAATAATGTTCTCATCCGGAATATCCTGCTTCCGTAGCTCTTCTAAAGCATTATCAAGAAGAAGGGTAGTTATATCTTCATTGTACCTGCTTACAATAACCCCGATTCTTCTCTGGGAGAGTGGTTTTTCATTACCAGTGATAATTTTTATGCTCATACTAACTCCAACATATGTCCTAACCTATCCCTTTTTGTTTTTAAATAATATTTATTCGATGCCGTTGGATTGATCTCAATGGGAATCCTTTCAACAATCTCAAGCCCATATGCCTCCAAACCAACTACCTTTTTGGGGTTATTTGTAAGAAGTTTTAATTTTCTAACGCCGATGTCGTGTAAAATTTGCGCGCCGATTCCATAATCCCGGAGATCAGGTATGAATCCTAATGCTTTATTCGCGTCAACCGTATCCAATCCCTTCGTATCCTGAAGATGATAAGCCTTTATTTTATTCACAAGGCCTATGCCTCTCCCCTCCTGTCTCATGTACAGAAGGACTCCTGACCCAGCATTGGAGATCATCTCAAGTGAGCGTTGATACTGGGGACCGCAGTCGCATCTTTCTGACCCTAATAAATCCCCGGTTAAACACTCTGAATGAATCCTTACCAATGTCGGCTCCGTCTGAGATATAGTCCCTTTTACCAAGGCAACATGCTCTACGCCATCAATAATATTTGCGTAGATTGCCAGTTCAAAAAGGCCATCTCCATTACCGCGGAATTTTGTAGGAAGATGGGCACTTGTAACCCTTTTTATTAGTTTCTCTGTTTGTAATCGGCAGCCTATGATATCTGCAATTGAAACGATTCTCAGGTTATGCTTTTTTGCGAACAACTCCAGATCCGGCATCCTTGCCATCGTCCCGTCATCATTCATGATCTCACAGATAACGGCG
>MGRR01000117.1:17465-19192 GCA_001798265.1 Deltaproteobacteria bacterium RIFCSPHIGHO2_12_FULL_43_9 | reverse complement strand
CCCTGTCAGCCGCGGATACACCGGTTGTAATCCCCTTCGCGGCGTCGATTGAAACGGTAAACGCGGGATCAATTGGAGATCGGACAACCTGCGACATGAGTGAGATATTTAATTTATCTACCTGGGCAGGCTCAAGGGAGAGGCAGATAATGCCACGCGCGTGTTTCGCCATGAAATTAATGTCCTCGGATGTTGCCTTTTCGGCGGCAACCACGAGATCACCCTCGTTTTCTCTCCCCTCATCATCAACGAGGATGATCATTCTCCCCTGTTGAATGTCCTCAATTGCCTTATTAAGATTCATATGCATCAAACCCTCTCCTTCTTATTGGACCGCGAGATTGCTGCCCCCCACGGCTTCGTCATCCCCGTGAAAACGGGGATCTCTTACGTCATCCCCGTGAAAACGGGGATCTGGATTCCCGCATTCGCGGGAATGACAGTGGGCGCTCGCAATGACGGGGCGGCTCGCAATGACGGTTTCGTCATCCCGGGGTGCAACAAACTGTTCTATATATTTTCCAATCACATCCACTTCCAGATTTACCAATTTTGATGAATCATCGAGAAGATTAGTATTACGAATAGTGTGTGGGATAATGAAAACGCAAAATCGCTCATCCTTAATATCATTAATAGTCAGGCTAACCCCATTTAACGCAACCGAACCCTTTTTAATTAAATACCTTTTATATTCAGCCGGCAGTTCAAACCAAAGAATGGCGCCATCTTCAACTCTTTCGATTTGTAAACGGCGGATTTTTGTATCAACGTGGCCAAGGACAATATGCCCATTTAATCTTTCACCAACCTTGATGCCACGCTCCAGATTAACCCTACCACCAGCCTCGAGAAGTGTGAGATTGGTCTTCTGGGCCGTCTCGGGGGATACCTCTGTCAAAAATTGATTATTGTTTGTCTCAATTATTGTTAAACAGGCTCCGTTTACGGCGATACTGTCACCAATTTTTATATCGTCTTTCACAATATCTGCCTCGATTATAAAGCGAAGCATTTCTGACCCACTTGTGGTTTCTTTGGAGAGTAGAGTACCTAAACATTCTATGATTCCGTTAAACATCTTGAGATTCCTCGCTTCGCTCGGAATGACGAACGTCATTCTGAGGCGTAGCCGAAGAATCTCTTCGTTCGTCATTCTGAGGCGTAGCCGAAGAATCTATTCGTTGAGATCCTTCGCTTTGCTCAGGATGACGGTGGAAAGATCCTTCGCTTTGCTCAGGATGACGGTGGAAAGATCCTTCGCTTCGCTCAGGATGACGGTGGAAAGATCCTTCGCTTCGCTCAGGATGACGGTGGAGAGATCCTTCGCTTTGCTCAGGATGACGAACTTCACCTTCGACCACAAAATCATCACCAATATTATTTATTGAAACATCTTGAAGCATTATTCTATTTGACAATGACCCTATGTTTAATTCACCAAGGGATGAAACGGCGTCACCTCCCAAAAATGTTGGCGAAATATATTGTATTACCCAATCCACAAGCCCCTCCCTGAAAAAGGAGGAGATCACAGTCGAACCACCTTCAACAAGAAGAGACATTATGTTTCTGGCTGCCAGTTGTCTAAGAAGATCCCTTAAAGAAACCATCTCTCCATTTTTATCGCATTGGATAATTTCAATCCCTTCGCTTTTTAATTCGTCGATTATAAACGATGGCTGGAGAGTAGTCGCGATTATTGTCCGTGAGGTACGGTCTTTTAT
>MGRR01000117.1:4437-17459 GCA_001798265.1 Deltaproteobacteria bacterium RIFCSPHIGHO2_12_FULL_43_9 | reverse complement strand
TGAGGCAAGCGGGATTCTCAATTTGCTGTCTAGAATAACACGTATCGGGTGATGGATTTCCGTGTCACCCGCAAAAAATCTCGTTGTTAAAATGGGGTTATCGGAGATAACAGTTCCAACACCTGCCAGAATCGCGTCTGACTGATGCCTTAGTCTATGCCCCTCTCTACGGGCATCCTCACCGGTAATCCATTTTGATTCTTTGGTTTTTGTCGCAACCTTGCCATCCAGGGTAGAGGCAATCTTGACTGTTACGAATGGTCTATTTTGTGTTCTATGAGTCACAAAAGGTCTGATTAATCTTTTCGATTCTAAATCATCGAGGAGGATTACCTCTATTCCGGAGGTTTTAAGCCCCTCTACCCCTTCGTTATTCAACGTGGGATCAAGGGCTCCGATAATCACCTTTTTTATTTTTGATTCCTTGATTCTCTCAATACAGGGTGGCGTGAAACCGAATCTGCTACATGGCTCTAACGTCGTATAAAGGGTTGACCCTTCCGGTGATTCAACGCAGCTCTCAAGCGCGTTGACCTCGGCATGGTTTGTCTTCCACTTTTTATGATAACCCTCGCCGATTATTCTTCCATTCTTTTCAACAACCGCGCCGACTAATGGATTGGGGCTTGTCCAACCAGCCCCTTTCAGCGCCAGTTCAACGGCTCTTCTCATAAGAAAAGAAGAATGGCTAATTATTTCCCCACCCATAAATAGACCACTTTCAAAGAACTAAGAGATCCTTCCCCCCGACGGCTTCGCCTGGGGGCTAAAGGCTTTTTTCGCTCAGGATGACGAAATCGTCATTGCGAGCGAGATTCCTCGCCTTCGGCTCGGAATGACGGATACTCAGGATGTCGTTATATATGTATTCTCCCTCTTTGGATCCTTAATAATCTCTTTTACTTCCATCATGAATTCATTCACGTCTTTAAATTGCCTGTAAACTGAAGCGAATCTTACATATGCTACTTCGTCCAGCTCCCGTAATCGTTTCATTACCTCTGCACCAATAGCTGAACTTGGAACCTCTTTTTCCCCCTTCTCCTGCAGAGATAGCTCTATTTCATTGGTCAGATTCTCGATCTGGTCCATTGAAACAGCACATTTTTCACACGCGCGAAGAAGACCATTTAATAACTTCTGGCGATCAAATGGCTCACGTCGCCCATCCTTCTTTACAACCATTAATGAGGTCTCTTCAACCCGTTCATACGTGGTAAATCTATGCTGGCAGTTGTCGCAATTTCTTCTTCGGCGGGTGGAATTCCCTTCCTTGTTGAGCCTGCTATCTACAACGGTATTATTGAGACTCTGACAAGCCGGACACCGCATAGAACATATTCCCCAATTGATATGAGAATGAGGGGGTAGATACCATTAAATAGTATGTAAATCAAACCTTTACATTTCATTTCAACCATTAATATCGAAGCTTGAGTTATGATAATTACTGCAATTTTCTTATTTATAGACCAAAGGATACTTCTCGGGAGTCTCAAGGATTTCTACATCTAAATCTATATCCAGATCAGGCCAACTAAGGTGGTTATTATGAAGCAATTCTACGTTTAGAATTTGAGAAATCTTTGCATTTTGGAACCATGGATAGTTTTCAAAATCCAAAAAATATTCTTTCCCTTTAACGTAAATCCATATCCCAAAAACAGAGATATTTAAAATTTCAACTTCTGAAATGTTTTTTCCAAGCTTTTGTGATCTCATCTTCATGTGCCTCTAGAGATTGCTGCCCCCCACGGCTTCGCCTGGGGGCTAAAGGCTTTTTTCGCTCGCAATGACGGCTCTGTCATCCCGGCGGAAGCCGGGATCTAGCGCGAATTTTATAGATTCCGGCTTCCGCCGGAATGACAAAACTACGGTAAATTTCTGTAGATTGGATACTTCTTGCATAAATCTTTAACCTGTATATGTATTTGTTTGAGTTTTTTGTTGTCTTGATTAGACCCTATCCCGTCACAAATCCATTTTGCTATTTGTTTCATTTCTGGTTCTTTCATCCCGCGCGTCGTAACCGCGGGGGTGCCGATTCTTATTCCGCTGGTTATAAACGGGCTTTTGGTTTCGAATGGAATTGTGTTTTTGTTGACGGTAAGGCCCGCTTTTCCTAGTGCCTCTTCGGCCTCTTTTCCTGTAACCCTGGTTTTAGTCAGGTCTACAAGGACCAAATGAGTATCGGTGCCACCGGAGATCAGATCCAATCCACATTTTTTTAGCTCCTCAGCAAGTGCTTTCGCATTTTTTACGATTTGTTCCTGATATTTTTTAAAATCTGGTTGAAGAGCCTCTTTGAATGAAACAGCCTTGGCAGCGATTATATGTTCGAGAGGTCCACCCTGGATTCCGGGAAAGATTTTTGAATTTACAATCTTTGCGAACTCTTCCTTGCATAGAATCAGTCCACCGCGGGGTCCGCGGAGTGTTTTATGCGTTGTGGAGGTAACAAATTGCGCATGTGGGATCGGTGATTGATGAATACCAACAGCAATGAGACCTGCAATATGCGCCATATCGACCATCAATAGTGCCCCGACTTCATCGGCAATCTGACGGAATTTTTTGAAATCTATTTCGCGTGGATACGCGCTGGCCCCGGCGACAATCAATTTCGGTTTATGCTTTTTGGCAAGATCACGTACCTGATTGTAGTCAATCCGGTGATTTTCCTTTTCAACCCCATAGGAGACAACATTATAAAGAAATCCGGAAAAATTTACCTTGGAACCATGGGTCAGGTGCCCCCCGTGGGTTAAATCCATACCTAGAATATTTGAACCGGGCTGCGCTGCCGCCAGATAAACCGCCAGGTTCGCGGAGGAACCTGAGTGAGGCTGCACATTGGCATGTTCGGCGTTGAAAAGCTTTTTTACCCTGCTTATCGCGAGATCTTCGACGATATCTATATATTCGCATCCGCCGTAATATCTTTTTCCGGGATAGCCTTCAGCATATTTATTTGTGAGGACTGACCCCTGAGCCTCCAAAACCGCGCGGCTCACATAATTTTCCGAGGCAATTAGTTCGAGGCCATACTCCTGGCGGTCTAATTCCTTTTCGATTGCGTTAAAAATATCTGGATCGACCTTTTTTAAGTTATTCACCTTTTTTACCTAAACCGATTTTATTTATTTTATCGACCCTCTGCTGATGCCTACCACCTTCGAATTTGGTATTCAGAAAGATATCTACCAGTTCCATCGCGATTTCGGGCTTTACAACCCTGCCTCCCAAAACCAGGACATTGGCATCGTTATGTTCACGGGCCATTTTTGCAGAGTAAGGATCCTGAACCAGGGCTGCGCGCACCCCTGGAAATCTATTGGCAACTATGCTCATGCCAATCCCTGTGCCGCATATTAGAATGCCCCTGCTAAATTCATTGCTGGTTATCTTTTTAGAGAGCTCTACCGCTTTATCGGGATAATCAACGGAGTCGGTGTTGTATGTTCCTAAATCTTCAAGCACAACTCCTTTGTTTTTTACACTCTCAATTATTTTATTTTTTAACTCTAGCCCGGCATGATCACTTGCAATGAGGATTTTCGTGGATGACATCAGGCTTCATACCTTTTAAATACCAATGAGGCGTTTGTTCCGCCAAACCCGAAAGAGTTCGACATGGCGTATTCGATATCTTTCTTAACAGGATGATGTGGTGTGTAGTTGAGATCACACTCCGGATCCGGATTATCGAGGTTGATCGTCGGCGGAATTATGTTTTTGAAAATGGAGAGTACCGTGAATATGGCCTCAACACCACCTGCCGCGCCTAACAGATGCCCCGTCATTGATTTTGTAGAGCTTATATTCAGGTTGTTCACATGCTCCTTAAATGTTCTCTTCAATGCCCTTGTTTCCGCAATATCTCCCACATCGGTTGCTGTTCCATGCGCGTTGACGTATCCGATCTGTGCCGGAGAAATACCCGCGCACTCTATTGCCTGATCCATGCAATAGGCAGCCCATTCACCATCCAGTACTGGTGATGTTATATGCTGTCCATCGGATGAGATTCCAAAACCTACGACCTCGGCATATATTCTTGCACCACGTCGTTTAGCGAGCTCAAGCTCCTCTAACACTAAAATTCCTGCTCCATCCCCCATAACAAAACCGTCCCTGTCTCTATCAAAGGGCCTGCTTGCTTTATGTGGTTCGTCATTCCTGGTGGAAAGGGCTCGCATCGCGTTAAACCCGGCTATTCCGCATCTGCTTAAACAGGCTTCCGCCCCACCGGTTATCATCACATCCGCGATACCGTGTCGTATCAGAAGAAATGCTTCACCGATCGCGTGTGAACCGGCGGCACAGGCTGTGGTCTGACACAGATTTGGGCCATGGATTTCAAAATGCATAGAGATGTAACCTGAAACCATATTCGCGATTATTGATGGGATGAAAAAAGGGCTCACCTTTTTGGGACCCTCGAGGATCATCATTTTATGGGTCGCCTCGAATAGTGGTAATCCCCCTAATCCAACACCTGTTGAAGCCCCCGTACGCTGGGCGAGTTTTTTATCAGTGAACTCAAGCCCTGAATCTTTCACTGCCTGAATCGCGGCCGCCAAACCATACTGGGTATAGCGGTCCATCCGCCGGGCCTGCTTATGAGAAACATAGAGGGCTGGATTAAAGCCCTTGACCTCTCCGGCTATCTTCGTGGGAAGATCGTCGGTATCAGCAACCGTAACCCTGGTAATGCCGGATTTACCCGCAATGAGATGCTCCCATGTTTCATCAATGGCATTTCCCAGTGGTGTTACAGCCCCAAGACCGGTAACTACAACTCGTCTATTACCAGGCACTTTTCAGCTCCTAATTAATTTGTACGAGCCTCTATGTATTTTATGACATCCTGAACGGTTCTGATCTTTTCAGCATCCTCATCTGAGATTTCAAGGCCAAATTCTTCTTCCATCGCCATAACCAACTCAACAATATCCAAAGAATCAGCCCCAAGATCGTCAATAAACTTAGAATCGGGCTTTACTGTGTTTGTCTCAACTCCAAGCTGATCAACAATAATATTTTTCACTCTTTCTTCTACTGTTGCCACTTATTTTCTCCTCCTTAAGTAAATAACGCGCCATTAACTCCGATTGTCTGACCGGAGATATAGCTTGCACCTTCAGAAGCAAGATAGGTCACCAAACTCGCAATCTCATTTGGATCCGCAACCCGCCCCATCGGAATCTTCGATATTAATAATTTCTTCTGTTCCTCCGTTAAGGCATCAGTCATATCTGTTGCCACAAACCCGGGGGTAACAGCATTAACAGTAATTTGCCTTGAAGCAAGCTCCAGTGCAAGAGAACGTGTTAACCCGATCACCCCTGCCTTGCTTGCACAATAATTAGCCTGCCCAGGATTCCCGGACTCCGCAACTATTGATGAGATATTGATGATCCTTCCAAACCTGCGCTTAACCATCCCGCGAATAACGGCTCTGCAGCAGTTAAACGCACCCTTTAAATTGGTCTCAATAACCTTATCCCACTCCTCTTCTTTCATCCTCATAAAAAGATTATCACTTGTAATCCCCGCGTTATTTATGAGGATATCTACCTTGCCAAGCTCCTTTTCCACATCGGCTATAACATCCTGTGTCTCCTGAAACCTTCCTATATCCCACTGCTTTGCCAATACCCTTCCAGAAAACTCTTTTGATAAATTAACCGTTTCTTCAGCTGCCTGGATGTTCGATTTATAAGATAACACAACCGTTGCCCCCTCTTTAGCCAAAGAGAGGGTAATCGCCCTTCCGATTCCTCTGGAACCACCTGTGACAATCGCTATTTTATCTGAAAAACCCATTTAAACCTTCCCGTTCACAAAAGATAAAAGGGACTCCAGTGTGTCAAGGCTTTTAACCTCTGGCGCACCTTCAAGACGCCGAAACAGATTAGTTAGCACGTTTCCAGGACCAATTTCTAGAATTTCGTGGCAGTTTAAACCTAAAATCGTTCTCATAGATGAATCCCAGAGAACAGGGGCTGTAATCTGTTCAATCAACCTATCTTTAATCCCGTCTGAATCGGCGTGTAAGTTGGCATCAACATTGGAGATATATGGTGTTTTTAGTGAATGGAAGTCAATTTCATTAAAAGCCTTTTTCATTCTCTCCGCTGCGGGTTTCATTAATGGAGAGTGGAAAGGAGCAGAGACTGAAAGAGGGATTGCCCTCTTTGCTCCCACCTTTTTTGCCAAGTCGAGGGCCCTCTGAACTGCGTTTGAATCGCCGGATATAACTATCTGTAGAGACGAATTGAGATTGGCCGGAACCACTATTTCATCTTCCGCTGATGCCTGCTTACAAATATCACCTACGCAATCTGCCTCAAGACCTAAAATTGCCGCCATTAAACCACGACCAACCGGTACAGCTTCCTGCATAGCGGTGCCACGAAGGTGAGAGAGTTTAACACCATCCCCGAAAGTAAGAGCCTCAGACGCAATCAGCGCGGAGTACTCTCCTAAGCTGTGACCGGCGACAAAAATCGGATTAAATTGTCTCTCCTGCTGAAGTACTCTCCAGATTGCAATACTGGTCGTGAGAATAGCGGGTTGCTGGATGGCTGTTAGTTTAAGTTTTTCTTCAGGCCCCTCAAAAATAATCTTTTTCAGGTCAAAGCCTAGATATGAATTCGATTCTTCAAATGAATCGTTGGCGATTTTAAATTGCGCCGCGAGGGATTTTCCCATCCCAATATATTGGGAGCCCTGACCTGGAAATACGCAACCAACCCTTTCAAACATAGATCACCATTTTATAACTGAAGCCCCGTAGGTTAAACCGGCACCTATGGTCGCTAAAAGTAACCAATCACCTTTTTTCAGGTTATTCTGCCTGTTAATTTCATCAATCGCTATTGGAAGAGATGCTGAACCGGTGTTCCCAACACGATCGAGATTAATAAAGACCTTCTCCATCGGGATGGATAATCGCCTTGCCACAGCCTCGATTATTCTCAGATTTGCCTGATGGGGAATATATAGGGAAATATCTTCTATGGTTAAGTGATTTACCTCAAGCGCCTCCCTGCTTGATGAGACCAGTCTTGGGATAGCCTCCTTAAAAAGCTCCTTACCCTTCATCTTCACAAAATGTAATTTGGCTTCCAGATTTTCGTGGGTATTGGGATTTATTACACCAGGCCCAGCAATCTCAACAACATCCATAAATTGCCCGGCTGTGTAGAGATGATGTGAATAAAAGCCGCTCTCATCCTCGCTTCTGCCCAGAACAACCGCGCCAGCACCATCACCAAAGAGTATACAGGTTGAACGATCGCTGTAGTCCACCACACCGGTCATGATTTCTGCGCCAATAATCAGGGCATGTCTACAAAAGCCTGTTTTAATACATTGATCTGCCAAGGCAGCCCCGTAGAGCCAGCCTGAACAGGTTGCCTGAAGGTCAAACGCAGCACCATTTTTTAATCCCAGTCTTTCCTGAACCCTTATCGCCGTTGGAGGAAGGGGTTGATCTGGTGTTGATGTGGTAAGGATTAATAAATCTATCTCTTTGGGATCGATCTTTGCCATTTCAATGGCGCTTCTTGAGGCCTCAATCGCGATATCGCTTAACCAGGTCCCTTTTTCAGCGATGCGCCTCTCTTTTATTCCAGTTCTATCGATAATCCATTGATCTGTAGTATCAATCAGATGCTCAAAATCCGCGTTTGTCACCACTTTAGGGGGAAGATAGGAACCCGTACCCAATATTTTTGTTCTAATCACCGTTGTTCCCCTTTCCGTCTCCACGTCACAATACTCCAAATATTCCTTCAAATGAGATGAATAAACTTTTTAAAAAATTTAATTAAATTTCGGGAGTGAAAATTTCTTTACCTTTATAAAAACCGCACGCTGAGCATACTCGGTGTGGCAAAATAGGTTCTGAACATTGTGGACATTTTTTATAATTTGGGGCCTGAAGAGCACGATGTGAGGCTCTGTTTCTCTTTACCCTTTTTGAGGTTTTACGTTTTGGTACCGGCATAAATTTTTCCCCTGGCCATTCCGGTGAAAGCCGGAATGGAAATAATTTTAATCCTGGATCCCGGCTTTCCCCGGGGTAACATTACTTAAAAGGGAGGAGAGTTTAAGCCCCCAATTCCTCTTTTCGCAATTACAATCTCCAAAATTCAAATCTTTACCACAGTATGAGCAGATCCCTTTGCAATCCTCCCTGCAAACCGGGCGATAGGGCATAGCAAGCTGCAGTTGCTCATTTAGCAGCTCTGCCAGATCTATCTCTTCTCCATTGAAGAATGTTAAATCCAGATCCCCTTTGGTTAATTTTACCTCTTCGCGAATGGCCCCCCGCCTTTCATAATATCTGCAATACGTTGATAAAAAATCCCTATCTATTACAAATGAATAAGGTTCACAACATCTGGAGCAGATAAGCTTGATCCCACCATTCATTGTCCCACTAAAAACTACATTATCCCTGTTGCGAACCACGTGTATTCTAGAGCTGAAATTATCATAACATTCAAAACCCGCCCTATTTATCACCTCTGCTACCCAGGAATCCGCCTTTGTCAGACAATAATCCTTCCCGGATGGGGGAATTTCATGGATATTTATCCGCATAATTTTATGCTCCATCAGCTGTGAATGGGGCTCTTTCTGTTTTTTAGCGAAGCGTAACCTTACCTTAATAAGGCGACTTGGCCGTCATCCTGAGCCGAAGGCGAAGGATCTCTTCACAACTTAGCAGGAGATCCTTCGCCTTCGGCTCAGGATGACGATAGTCAGGTTCCACTAAATTCCGGAAAGAATCGTGAATGGAGGGTACAAGAATGAAAAGTGGGGTGTCAAGAAACGAATCAAGCAAAAGCAATTGAAATACCAAGGCTTTTGGCTTAGCTTGAAGGAATGGAATTTTCAATTTCCCTTCTGACAGAATTACTCATTATAGGTGGTTTAGTAGGATTTTTGACCGGGTTATTTGGTATAGGTGGGGGGGTATTTCTGGTCCCCACCCTCCTTTATCTCTTCATGAAGGAGGGGATTGCAGTTGAACTGGCAACACCAATGGCACTTGGAACAAGCCTTGGAATCGCCTTTATCGCCTCACTTGCCACCACGGCATCTCACATTAAGATGCGCTCATTTGACCCAAAAATCGCAACAGCAATCGTAGTCTCAGGTATTTTTGGGGCACAGTTTGGCGCTCTGGCCGGAAGCCGCTGGGATCCTATAATTGTTCATAGACTGTTTGGAATGATTGTCAGTCTTATTGGAATTTATATCCTGATATTCCAGATAACCGAGCCTGGGGAGCAGATTTACGATAGAATCCTCTGGACCAAGGCAATTGTAATAGGGTTCTCGGTATCGTTTTTCTCCGGACTGCTGGGGATTGGTGGCGGATCGATGATGATTCCGCTATTAATACTTTTCCTTGAAGTCCCCTACCCCAAGGCCGTCGGAACATCTACACTCTTTATGGCAGTTGCATCTCTGAGTGGAGCCGCGGGTTATGTTTTCAATGGGTGGCAAAGAGCCGGCCTTCCAACTTATACATTAGGTTATATTCATGTCGGAGTGCTTTTGATCACAGGCATTACCATCCTTCTCGTAGCTAAATTCGGGGTTGCGATATCTCACAGGGCAAGCCCAAGGATTCTTGCTAGGATTTTGGCTGGTCTGTTACTATTTATTGGCATTCGTACCCTTTATTTCACCTAAGGGGCTTAGAAAATGTTTAAAACAGGGATTAAATTTTTCTCCTTATTATCGTTGTTCATAATATTTTCCGCTTTTATCGGCTCATGCGCGGGGCGACTTGGGAAAACATCGGCTGCTTCCCAAACGATCATCATTGGTCAGAGTGGATTCTCCGAGAATAAAGCGAACAGAGGGAAAAGTGTCGCGGCCCACTCCCTGAATGAGCCATGGGATGTCACAATAGATACAACAAACAGCAGGATATACGTGGCAGACACCAAAAATAACCGCGTTCTTCGCTGGGACACGATTACCCCGACTGCAAACGACAACGCAAATCTTGTTTTGGGTCAGGTGAATTTTACATCAGGCAAAGAAAACCGCGATGGTGATCCAGATGCAGACACCCTCAAGCAACCCAAAGGCGTTCATGTGGCAGGTACAACCGTGGCTGTTGCCGATACCGGAAATAATCGCGTTCTAATCTGGACCTCTCTCCCAACAGCTAACGGGCAGGACGCAAATATAGTCTTGGGGCAGGATGACGATGATCTGGATGGAAATTTTTTTAATGACAATCTTCCAAATCAAGGGGGGAATAAACCTGATCAAAATACACTTAAAGAACCGGTGGGTGTTTTCATAGATACAGTAAATAGCAGACTCATCATTGCTGATTCCGGAAACAACAGGATTCTCGTCTGGAACACCCTTACCCCGGCAAATGGGGCAGACGCAAATCTGGTTGTTGGACAGGAGATAGAACCAGGGAGTAGTGACGATCCATTTGTTTATAATTCCATAAACAATAATAATGATGATGTCGACGACGATGGGATACCAGATCCCGATTCAAATTCTCTTTTTACTGAGGGGATTTCCACTGGAACCCCAAAAATAACATTTACAGCGGGATCTTCTGTGTTCCTAACCGGAACGAACTTTTTTATAGACGACCAAAATAATAGTAGGGTCCTGGTTTATAATGTCTGGCCTTTGGTTGCTAACGCCGATGGATCAACGAGTAGTGTCGCAATAGGGTGTATCGGGCAAACTGCGTTTAATAAACGCTTCGTTAATCAGGTGCCCGGAAATAAATCCGGAACCCCAAATAATAATAACCTGAATTATCCATTCGATATGTTTAGTGATGGAACGAGGGTTTGGGTTTCAGACACAAAAAACAACAGATTAATTAGATTTGATTCTATTCCGACGGCTTGTAATGCGCCCGCTGGAACAGTGATTGGCCAGCTTTCACGATTCGATGGTGGCTCTGGAGTTGGACCAAATAGATTCAATACGCCAAGAGGGATTTTTGAGGTTGTATCAGGCACCACAAGATTTCTATGGATTGCTGACAGTCTTAACCACCGTGTCATCAGAATCACGGACTCCTGATGAAAGGTCACACGCTTTCGACAAGACTGCTTATAAGTACCGCATTAATAACAATATTTTCCGTAGCGGCAATATTACTCGGGAATAATACGCCACTATTTGTCTTTATCATCGTTTTAATCGGCTTAATTGCCGCAATGGATATCATCCATTCCCTCTCTCCACTTAAAGAACTTGAATGTGACCTGAAAAGAATATCTGAAGGGGAAATCCCGGACAAAAGAATTACAGCAAAAAGATCAAAAGAGATAATAAGTTTAATAAGGGAATATAACAGAATGGCTCTGGCACTCAGTGACCGTGAAGCAAAATGGAGGGAGCGAAGCACCTCTTATCATAAACTTCAGGGGGAGATTGTAAGGCTTAGATTCGTGGCACTCCATTCAGAAAAGATCCTAAACTCTGTAACCTTAGGCATAATTGTAATTACAAAAAGTGAAATCGTTTCACTGACAAATAATGCCTTTCACAAGCTTTGGGGAATAAACACTACTTTGGCCGGACTCCCCGTTTCACAAATTCCATTCATTTCCGAACAAAATGACTGGATTAATGGAATCAGGGATGTCTTGTCATCTGGAAGTGAGAGAACGCTTCCGACAATAAAAGCAGGGGAGAGAAAACTTAATATACTGCTTGCTCCACTCTATGAGCAGATGAAGCCGGGGAATCCCGGTGAGATTGCCGCGTCGCGAACAAGGTTCGCTCCTCGCAATGACGCTATAGATGGCGTTATAACCCTTTGCGAGGACGTTTCTGAAAAAATATTAATGGAAGAGAGACTTTTACAGTCCGAAAGACTTGCAGCGGTTGGAAAACTTGCCGCCCAGGTCGCGCATGAGATCAGAAATCCACTGAATTCCATAGGATTAAACGCGGAGTATCTAATTGACAGAATCTTAAACAAAAAGGGCCTGTCAGAAAACGAACTCCAATCCCTTCTTGAAGCGATCCGGGAACAGGTAAATCATCTGGAGAGCGTAACTGAACAGTATCTACAGATGACCCGCCCACCTGAAACCCAGATCAAAGCAACATCGCTCGATGAATTATTCAGGGAAATTGATGTCATTATCAGACCACAGTTTTCATTTAAGGGGGTAATCCTGAATTTAAAAGCGAAGGGTAGCCTCCCGCAGCTCTTCATAGATCCCGGACAGATACGGCAGGCTATTCTAAACCTCCTCACGAATGCACTGGATGTTTCCAAAGAGGGGGATTGCGTAAACCTGGAAGCCAGAATCATGAATGGCCATGTAGAAATTTCCGTCCAGGATCAAGGTCCGGGTGTTCTAACGGAAAACATAGAGAAAATATTTTTGCCATTCTATACTACGAAGAGGGATGGCATAGGTCTTGGTCTTGCTTTAACAAAGCAGATCATAGAAGCACATAAAGGTGAAATAAAGTATAATCCCTCTATGAAGGAGGGGAGTAGATTTACCATACAACTCCCAGTTAACCAACAATGAAGCATCGAATATTACTTGTTGATGACGAGCCACCAAACTGCGAATCCCTAAAGAGGATTTTATTGGATCTGACCTCCGACATACAAATTGCTCATTCGGCAAGTGATGCCCTGGTAAAATTAAATGATCACTCTCCAACAATCGTCATCACAGATCTGAAGATGCCGGGGCTCGACGGGATTGAACTCCTGAAACAAATCAAGCGGAGGACAACGACCCACGAGGTAATACTGGTAACCGCTTATGGGTCTATCCCCACCGCCGTAGAAGCCATGAAATTTGGCGCGTATGATTTTTTGACCAAGCCACTAAAACGTATTGATGTAATTTCAACGGTTAAAAGGGCACAAGAGGTTCTCGAACTTAAATTAGAAAACTTAAACCTAAGGAAAGAATTAAACTCCAAGGTAGACATGATTGGATTGTCCGCTTCTTTTGTCGATCTACTCGACA
>MGRR01000117.1:0-4410 GCA_001798265.1 Deltaproteobacteria bacterium RIFCSPHIGHO2_12_FULL_43_9 | reverse complement strand
AATGGCGCCGCGATTCCGGAAACATTATTGGAGAGTGAACTGTTTGGCCACGAAAGAGGGGCATTCACCGGCGCCAACTTTAAGAAGGAGGGGCGATTTGAGGTTGCGGATGGAGGAACCATTTTCCTTGATGAAATCGGATCACTATCTCCGCAACTACAGGTAAAACTGCTCAGAATCCTGCAGGATGGAACATTCGAAAGACTCGGGAGTAATACGACGAGATCTGTTAATGTAAGAATAATAAGCGCCACTAACGCGGTACTGCGGCCAATGATTGAAGCAAATCAATTCCGCGAGGATTTATATTACAGGCTTAATGTTATCGAAATCCAGCTCCCACCACTGAAGGAGAGGAAAAAAGACATTCCAATTCTTGTCGAGCATTTTCTGAAAACGGCAAACCATAAACATAATAGAAACGTTGAGGGGATTTCCAGGGACGCACTCGAATTACTGGAACATTATCCATGGCCAGGCAATATCCGTGAATTACAGAATATAATAGAGAGATCAGTAATCCTATGTAAGGGGAAGCTTATTACGGCGAAAGACCTTCCGGGACAATTCACTGGTTCTTTAAACAACAATGAGATAGTCCTGCCTCTTGGAACCTCATTAAAAGAGGCGGAGAAGAGGATCCTCGAGGAGACCCTAAAATTCTCCAAAGGGAACAAAACATCTGCCGCAAAAATCCTGGGAATCGCACCGAGAACAATTTATCGCAAAATAACAGAAAAAGGGGTTGAAGAATAAATTCTTCAACCCCTTTTATCTTCTACTTTCTACCCCACTCAGCCCCTGGAGAATAGTACTTTTATATTCATATTATATTCTCCATACCAATTGAATTACAGGATCAAAAATCCACTTCTTGTTCTGGTCAATGAGGGCAGAGGCCCCTAATTGAATGCTATACCCTATATCCTTCCCAGATATTCTATAGCTCAATCCACCTCCAAGCGCCTTTAGTTGATAGGCATAGGCTGGTCCAAATAACAGGGCTTTTCTGTCGGAGAATCTAACCTCAAAATCACTAAACACCTTACTATTTTTTAAAATAGATCGTTTCTGGATATATTCATCCTTCTCGGCATCTGGTGAATAAATATATTTAGCACCCGTATGTAAGTAAACTGCATTACTTAAACGTGTTGAAACTGTAGCACTTGGCAAATAAACATTTACGCCCTTCCGTTTTGTTCTGAAGCCCAAATTTTCCGGAAATCCGAAAGAATTAAAGAGATGGGAATATTCAAACCCAAGCCCGATTCCCACATTCTCCAAATCAACAAGGTTTAATTTGGTATTTGCCACAACCGCACCGTACGCCGGAGAAATAACATTGGTACCAACCTGCAGAAAATCCGTTACACCATATACAACCGGACCAAGCCCGATTTGAATCGTCTTTTCCGGAATTGTGTAAGCAGTTTCGCCATGATGAGCGTAATGAAATCTTAATGTCGGATCCAATTCTCCTTCAGCGGTTATTGTCTGTACGCTCTCACCCCTGACCGAAGCCGGTGAAATAAAAAGAACGGAAAACAACACAATAAATGACGTGATTATTAGAATTCGCATGTAATTCCTCAAAAGAGCAACCTACTCCTAAAGTTTCTCTTTGAGGGGGATTTCAATTTTGGAGGGGACCTAAATCAATTGCGACTATAGGCAAGCCTTGTGCCAAATTTTGAACAATTATAACTATATATTTTTATTGAGTAATTTGGCACTCTGCCCATTTTATAACCCATTGAAATTGTTTATATTTTAAGCATACATTCAAATTACCATAGTAAATTCAGCTAGTTACTAAATATTCTGAATTTTAATCAACGAACAATGTTTATACATTAAGCATTTGGTGACGGAGGCAAATAGCCTAATTGGTAAGCAATATATAGAACCGCATACAGGAAGAATAAAAAGTTCCACTATTCTGTTGCATATAATGAATAGTGGTGAATAAGTAGTCAGTTTGCCTCCGTCACCAAATGCCTAAATAACGGGACATTTTGTCATGGGGGTTTGTCAAAATGTCATGAATAAAATGTGGATACATTGGGTCGCAATCGGGAAATATAGTGGCACAGGGATTGCGAGTAATTCTTCCATACATCTATGAAACGCTTATCCTTTATAGATATCATCAGGTATATACGCATCGAGGATATAAAGAGATATTCCTTATACATTAATCTATTTGTAATCACGTTTCTTGCCTGGGTGATTGCAAGCTTTGTTACAAGCTACCTGGGGGGGAGGCTCTCAACAATCTCTCCGGCCCTACAACCCTCTGCCGAAATAGCCATGCGTCCAATCTCGCGCTCTGATCTGGACCAGATCTTTAAACGGAATATTTTCCACCCGGAGAGGGTTATACCTGACGAGGATGTTCAGATTACCGGTGAGATCGATTTTGAAAGTGCTGTTCCTTCGACAATTGACGCACTCCTTATAGGCACAATTGTTCTTAATGACCCAAGACAGTCTGTCGCGGCCATCTCGGCGCGTGGCGAGGTCTCCTCATACAGGCCTAACGATATTTTGCTTGGAACCGCGACAATAATAAAAATTATCAGAAAGAAGGTCTATGTCAGAAATGAGGATACGGGGCAGCTGGAATATCTGGAGATAAAGGATGTCGGCCCATCAATAGGAAGAAGTGCCGTTGTTGGTCCGCCTATAGGTATCGAGGGTGTGCGTGAAATCAGTGATGGAACATTTGAAATCAGCAAGGATTATCGCGACTCACTTCTGCAGCCGGAATCTCTGACTGAAATACTGAGGGAGGCAAATAGTACCCCTGTCAGAGAGGGCGGAATAATGGTTGGTTACAGGATTTTCGCGATAAAACCTGGTTCTGTTTACGATCAGATCGGAATTAAAAATGGGGACATAATAACAAGCGTCAACGGCATCTCGTTAGACAGTCCCGCGAAGGCCCTGGAGCTTTTCACAATGCTAAGGGGTGAATCAAATTTAAATATTGAGGTTCGTCGTCGTGGTGGATCAAAAAGTTTATCCTACAATATTCGTTAAGGGAGAAGGTTATGAAACGTCTGATTAATATAAAACTGCTGCTCCTTCTGAAAATATTATTAATCTGCAATTTCTCTTTCGCCCAGCCTATGGAACCACCGCCAATAGACGAGGAACTGGAGCAGGAACTTGAGGAGGTTACCAGGCCAGGCCGACCACCGATAAGACCTTCCCTTCCCTCTTCAAGACCAGGCGGTGGCGCCCAAGGGGGGAAAATAGACTTGAAAACGAGTGGTGGAACCAACGGTCAGCCACTTCTGGTGGAAAGCTTTGATTTCCAGGACGCAAATATCGAGGATGTTGTAAAGGCGATCGGGAAATTAACGAACAAAAATTTCATGCTTGATAAAAACGTTACGGGAAAAATTACTATTATTGCCAACACACCCCTTACGGTCGACGAGGCGTATCTCGCCTTTCTCTCCTCTTTGGAGGCAAATAAGCTCACAACGGTGCAGGCTGGAAAGATTACAAAAATCATCCGCACACAGGACGCAAAACAATCGGCTATCGAAACCTATTCCGGAGAATACACGCCAACAAGCGACCAATTTATTACAAGGATTTATCATCTGAAGTTCATAAATGCGCAGGATCTGGCAAACTCCATCCGCGACCTTGCGCCAAGGGGTGGACTGGTCCCATATCCGGCGACAAACTCCCTCATTATCACCGACACGGGGGCAAATATTACCCGCTTAATCGATATTATTGAACAACTCGATGTGAAGGGGTTTAAGGAACAGCTTGAGGTTATTCCGGTTAAATATGCTTCGGCCTCCGAGATCGCCGGCATTTTGAACGATCTCTATCAGGAGCAGGGTCGAGGGGGAATCAGAGGTAGACCGATGCTCTCTTCCAGTAGCGCGCTCACAGGGCCGGCTCCATCAAAGATTATCGCTGATGATAGAACAAATTCTCTGATTATTCTGGGGAACCAGGATACGATTAATAATATTAAATCTTTAATCGCAAAAATAGATTTTGATGTTGCCGGCGGTGGAAAGATTCATGTCTACTATCTGCAATTTGCCGACGCGGAGGAATTAGCACAGACCTTAAGTAATCTGGCATCTGGAACATCATCTGAAACTGCAAGAAGGGGGCAGACTGCCGCCAGACCTCAACAACCAACCGGAACCACGCAGATTTCCGCCGGCGCCGCCGTCGCGGCGCTGGAAGGTGGGGTAAAGGTTACGGCGGACAAGGCAACAAACTCCCTTGTCATTACGGCATCTCCACAGGACTATGAGGCCCTGAAGGTCGTAATCCAGCAGCTCGATATCGCGAGAAAACAGGTCTATCTCGAGGCCTCAATCATCGAACTCTCAAATGATCAGAATGGTGCGTTTGGCGTTTCATACA
>MGRR01000116.1:7334-8995 GCA_001798265.1 Deltaproteobacteria bacterium RIFCSPHIGHO2_12_FULL_43_9 | reverse complement strand
TAAAAAATAAAAGTTTCGATTAAGGTTGAAGAGTTTGATTTTTCATATCCGGAAGAGCTGGTCGCGCAAGAGCCGTTGCTTGAGCGGGATCAGGCGAGGCTTTTTGTCGTCGGGGATTCATTTCAGCATAGAAAAGTCTTTGATCTTCCAGATCTGCTAGAGCCTGGTGATCTGATAATTTTAAATAACACAAAGGTCATACCTGCCCGTCTTTTTACACACAGAAAAAGTGGTGGAAGGGTTGAGATTTTTTTACTGGAACGCTCCGGCGGTTTTTGGAGAGCGCTAATAAACTCTTCCAAGGCCCTCCGGGATGGAGAGATTCTTGATGCCCCGGGGGATATAGAAATAGTTGTGGAAGACTCTGCGTATCACGGAGAGGGGAAGGTCAGATTTCCGGAAGGTGTGGATGTAAATTCATATTTATTGAAACATGGGCTTCCTCCATTGCCACCGTATATAAAAAGGGAGGTCAGGCAGAGGGATTTTCTCCAATATCAGACAATCTACGCGGAGATTCCTGGCGCGGTTGCGGCACCAACCGCGGGACTCCATTTTACCCCACGCCTGCTTGAAAATATTTATGCAAGAGAGATCCGGATTGAATATTTAACGCTTCATGTTGGTCTTGGGACATTTCAGCCAGTAAGGGTGGAGAATATCGAGGACCACATTATGCATGCAGAGCACTATGAAATCTCTCCATACGTGTGGGAGAGCGTTGAGAAAGCAGAAAGGGTAGTTGCGGTTGGAACAACAACGCTTCGCGCGTTGGAAACCGTGGCGATTACACATAGATTGTCCGGCAAAACAGATCTGTTTATAACCCCCGGCTTTGATTTTCAGGTGGTAGATAAATTGATGACGAATTTTCATCAACCAAGAACAACCCTTTTTATGTTGGTTTCAGCGTTCGCGGGTAGGGAGAAGATCAAGGCGGCATATAAAGAGGCGATTGCAAATAACTATAGATTGTTTAGTTATGGTGACGCGATGTTATTAATGCCTGCCTAAACAATTGGTGGAATTTGGGCATGAGTGCGATACGTTTTGATATTGAAGCAACAGAGGGTAGGGCAAGGGCCGGGATTTTAAGGACTCATACCAGCACGATTCATACACCAGTATTTATGCCGGTTGGGACCAAGGGTTCTGTGAAGGGGATGACCCCCGAGGAGCTCCAGGATTTAGGTGTCACAGTAATCTTGGCCAACACATATCATTTGATGCTTAGGCCGGGGACCGAGGTTGTGAGGGGTTTGGGTGGGTTGCACAAGATGATGCATTGGTCCCGGTCGATCTTAACAGATAGTGGTGGTTATCAGGTTTTTTCACTCTCAAAGATGAATAAGGTCTCCGAGGAGGGTGTTCTTTTTCAGTCGAGTTATGATGGAGCAGAGGTTCTTTTGACACCCGAAAAATCACTTGAGGTTCAAAGGGAATTGGGCTCGGATATTGTTATGGTCTTAGATGAATGCACTCCATTTCCGGCCTCCGAGGAGGTTGCCAGGGAGTCGATGAAGAGATCTTTGCGGTGGGCGCAAAGAGGAAAAAATGTTGAGTTGGGGGAGAAGCAATCTGTTTTTGGAATCATTCATGGTGGCATGTTTCCAAAATTGAGGGAGGAGTGCTTAGAGGAGCTTCTGGAGATAGGCTTTGAT
>MGRR01000116.1:6551-7326 GCA_001798265.1 Deltaproteobacteria bacterium RIFCSPHIGHO2_12_FULL_43_9 | reverse complement strand
TGGTTATGCAATTGGTGGACTCTCTGTTGGCGAGGAAGCGCAAGCTATGGATGAGATTGTTGAGGTCACAACAAAGGTAATGCCTGAAAACGCTCCCAGGTATCTGATGGGCGTTGGCACGCCAAGGGATATTGTGGAGGCTGTTTGGAGAGGGGTTGATATGTTCGACTGTGTGATCCCCACAAGGCACGCAAGAACTGGCAAACTATATACATCTGAAGGGAGGATAAATATTGCCAACTCCCAGTATCGATTGGATGACTCTCCTCTTGATAGGGCGTGTCTATGCTACACATGCCAGAACTATAGCAGGGGGTATTTGCGTCATCTCTTCCAGCAAAATGAGATACTCTCCTCGAGGCTCAATACTTTACATAACCTGAATTATTATATAAGGTTAACCCACAAAATTCGGGATTCAATCTATAGAGGAACCTTCGCACGATTTTATCGGGACTTTTCGCTATTACCAAGAACTGAAGAAGATAAGGGAGATAATTAATGATTAATTTTGCTTATGCCGCTGATACCCCGGCCCCCCCCGCTGGTGGTGGTTTAATAAATTTTGTTCCAATGTTGTTGATTTTTGCTGTTCTCTATTTTGTGCTCTACATGCCGCAGAGGAAAAAGATGAAACAGCATCAGGATTTGATTTCGAAATTAAAGCATGGGGACCGGATTGTTACCGCCAGTGGAATGTATGGAACAATTACAGGTTTGACTGATCGTGTGGTTACACTGGAAGTTGCTGACGATGTAAGAATTAAGGTTGCAA
>MGRR01000116.1:3602-6545 GCA_001798265.1 Deltaproteobacteria bacterium RIFCSPHIGHO2_12_FULL_43_9 | reverse complement strand
GGGAATGACGATAGCAGCGGGAATGACAATAGAAGCGGGAATGACAATAGAAGCGGAGGTGTCATCCCGGCGAAAGCCGGGATCCAGATTCCCGCTTTCGCGGGAATGACGATAACAGCGGGAATGACAATAGGGATTCTACTTAGGAGAGTCTTCAGATGCCAAGCAGCTGGAAGTGGAAAACGATTGTATTAGTTTTGTTTGTTCTTGCCTCTGTCTGGGTTTTAGTCCCGACATTTTTCACAATAAAAGATGGCACATGGGAATCCAAGGTTTTTAAGAAGAATCTGGCCATTAATCTCGGTCTGGATTTAAGGGGTGGAACACATCTGGTTTTGGGAATTCAGTTCGATAAATTTCTAGACGAAAGTCTCTCCCGCACGAGCGATGAATTAGTCGATGATTTAAAGAAGGAGGGGGTAAAGGGGGTTACTGGATCGGTTGATGAGAGCAAAGACCTGATTATTTTAACCGCGGAGAACCAGAGTGAGGTCGAGTCTATAAAATTAAGAGTAAAATCGTTTTGGACTAATCTGGCGATCGAGGATTTAAAAGGTACAACATTCTCCATTTCATATCTTCCCGAATATCTGAGGGGTGTTGAGCAGCGTGCTCTAGATCAGGCCGTCACAACCATTTCAAATCGTGTTGATGAGTTTGGCGTTTCTGAGCCCTCTATTACAAAACAGGGGAGGGATCGAGTTGTTGTTCAGCTTCCGGGGATAAAGGATACCGCGCGGGCGAAAGAGTTAATAGGCAAAACGGCAAAACTCGATTTCCGGATTGTTCTGGAAAGAGATCAGCAAGAGTTGGTTGCCATGGTAGAAAAGGCTGCAACCACAGGCATCCTATTTGATCCGCAGAAGGAGCGGTTTTCTGACTACCTCGACCGGCTCAATGACTTTCTTAAAAAGGATATTCCGCCAGATTCATATTTAACGTTCGGGACTGAAATAGATGAATACACCGGAAAAAGCACAAAGATATATTATCTCCTTTCAAAAAAGGATCATGTTGCTGGGGACAAACTGGATGATGCCTTTGTGCAACAAGATAATTTTGGGCGCTTCGAGGTGGGGTTTGTATTTAACCCAGAAGGGGCAAGGGACTTTGGAGAGTTGACCGAAAAATTTAAGCCTTTAGGGGGTAAGAGGCATCAACTTGCCGTTATACTCGACGAAAAGGTTTATTCCGCCCCTGTTATCCAGAGTGCAATCCCCGGAGGGAGGGGTGTTATTACGCTGGGTGGAATTTCCCAGGACCCGAAGAAAGAGTCAACGGATCTTGCAATCGTTCTTCGTGCTGGGGCGCTGCCTGCGCCTATGGAATATCTAGAAGAGAGAACCGTTGGCCCATCCCTTGGGCAGGATTCAATTGAGCAGGGGGCATTGGCGATGTTGATTGGAACGGTTGCTGTGTTCATCTTCATGTTCCTCTACTATTCCTTTTCCGGGCTTCTTGCGGACTTCGTCGTTATCCTCAACATTTTATTTATTCTGGCGATTCTCTCCTTTTTCCGTGCGGCATTAACCCTTCCGGGCATAGCTGGGATTGTCTTGACAGTCGGTATGGCGGTTGATGCCAACGTGCTGATTTATGAAAGAATCAGGGAGGAGCTTGCCATAGGCAAGACCGCCCGGGCTGCGATTGAGGCAGGCTATCAGAAGGCCTTTTCCAGCATTGTGGATTCAAACCTTACTACCGCTGCCGCGGCGGTTATTCTCTATTTTTTTGGAACAGGTCCGGTAAAAGGCTTTGCCGTTACACTTTTGATAGGAATCGTTTGCAGCATGTACACCGCGATTGTCGCGACCCGGTTAATCTATGATTGGTTCCTGGTAAAGCGAAATATTCAAACAGTGAAAATTGGCTGAGGGTTCTTATGCGCATACTTAAACAAAAGACAAATATCGATTTCATAGGTCTTAAATCTGTTTTTTACGGGATATCCGCGGTCCTAATAGGGGGGAGCATTCTTCTACTAATATTTAAAGGGCTTAATTTCGGTGTTGATTTCACCGGTGGAACAGCGATCCAGATTAAAACATCTCCGGATATCGGGATTTCAGAGATCAGGAGATTGGCAACGGATGTAGGATTTAAAAATGCCTCAGTTCAAAACTTCGGGGATGAGCCGGGGGCGTTTTTGATAAGGATTGAGCAGATGGGTGCCACCGTCATTGGGCTTGAGAATAGATTCGCCGAGGGGTTCAAGAAGGACTTCCCTGGTAAATCCCTGGTCGTTGAATCGGTGGAATCGGTTGGGCCCAAGGTTGGTGAGGAATTAAAAAAGCAGGGGGTGTTGGCACTAATCTTTGCTCTTGTCGCAATCCTTCTCTACGTGGCTGTCAGATTCGATTTTAGATATTCGCCGGGAGGCATCGTAGCCCTGGCCCACGACGCGGTCTTTACGCTTGGCGTGGTTTCCTTTCTTAATATTGAATTTTCCCTGGTTACCCTTGCGGCACTCCTTACTATCATCGGTTATTCAATCAACGATACAATCGTAATTTACGACCGGATAAGAGAGAACATTCATAAGTATCAAGGTAGCCCCATATCCCAGATTGTTAATCTAAGCGTAAATGAGACATTAAGCAGAACATTTTTAACCTCTTTTACAGTGTTACTTGCTGTTTTGGCCCTCTTTTTCTTCGGTGGGCCGGTAATTCACGCGTTCGCGGTAACAATGCTTGTTGGGGTCATTGCAGGAACATATTCTACCCTAGGAATAGCGACACCGATTTTTGTCTATTTGTATAATAAACAAGGGAAAAAGTAGCGTTTTAGGCAATAAAGAATGTGAAAAAGAGCTGGAAGATTAAAGAGCCGCAGGATGTATCATCATTAGTCGAAGCGCTAGGCCTCCACCCGATAACAGCACAACTATTACATAACAGGGGGATTCATACCCTTGATGCTGCTTCAAGGTTCCTGGCTCCT
>MGRR01000116.1:1413-3588 GCA_001798265.1 Deltaproteobacteria bacterium RIFCSPHIGHO2_12_FULL_43_9 | reverse complement strand
GACCTTCCAAACCCGTCACTGTTTGCCGGCATGCGGGAAGCGTCAGTGAGAATAGCTAAAGCGATTGAAGATAAGGAAAAGATTGCGGTTTACGGAGACTATGATGTGGATGGCATAACCGGAACAGCCCTCCTCACGCTCTTCCTAAAACAGGTGGGTGGAGATGTTGTCCCGTATATTCCACACAGAATAAAAGAGGGTTATGGGGTTAATTGCGAGGCACTGGATCATCTCAAAGAGAGAGGGTGCAAGCTGGTTGTTACGGTTGATACCGGTACAACGGCGCTAGAACCAGCGGAGTACGTGAAATCACTCGGCTTGGACATGATAATTACCGATCACCATAGACCCCATGGCAATCTCCCTGCTGCATTAGCCGTACTTAATCCCTACAATCCCACCTCTGAATATCCCGATCTGGACATTTGCGGTGTTGGTATGGCCTTTAATCTGGCGGCTGCTGTGAGAAGCCTGCTTAAGAGTAAGGGCTATTTTGGCGCACGTCCGATACCGAACCTAAAAGAGTCCCTTGACCTCGTCGCGCTTGGAACGGTTGCTGATGTTGTGCCACTGCTCGGTGTAAATAGAATATTTGTTACCCATGGCCTCCCGTTACTTTCTCAGGGGCGAAGGGTCGGAATAGAGACCCTCATGAAATACGCAAATCTGAAGGGAGAGATTACGCCTACCCATATTGGGTTTGTATTTGGCCCAAGGATTAATGCGGGAGGGAGGCTTGAGGATGCCACTATCGGGCTAAAACTCCTTATGACAAATGAGATTTCCGAAGCGCAGGAGCTTGCTGGCACATTAGAAAACCTGAATCGCGAGAGAAGGGCTATCCAGGAACGTATTGTAGTTGATTCTTTAGCCCAATTGGAGAGTGATGTTTCAAACAAAGAAAAAAGGGTATCCGTTGTCCTGGGAGAGGGTTGGCATCCCGGGGTGATTGGTATCGTAGCCTCAAGACTGCTGGAAAAGTATTTCAGGCCATCTGTTGTTTTAACAAGGCTGCCCGATGGAAAGATAAAGGGCTCTTTGCGCTCAATCCCAGGAATCGATCTTCCTCAAATCCTCTCTCAATGCGAGGAATTCATTGAAGAATGGGGTGGGCACGCATCAGCGGCAGGATTAACCCTAAAACCTGGCAGCTTCGAGCAATTTCGAAATAGATTCAATGATGTTGTTAAGGCTGCCTCAACAGAGGAGATGTTTACCTCTGTTGTCGAGGTCGATTCCGACCTTGACCCCGCAAAGATCAATGAATCTCTCTTAAAAGAGATTAACCTCTTAAAACCCTTCGGTTTTGGAAACCCGGAACCGATTTTTACTACAAAAAATTTGCGTGTTGTGAGTAAAAGGGTAGTTGGCGAAAAACACCTTAAAATAACCGTAAGAAGCGGAGCCCAGCTTCTGGATGGGATAGGTTTTCATAAAGGGGAGAAGGTAGAAACATTACCGAGGGATGTTTCCTTAGCCTATACACCAGAGGTTAATATCTGGAATGGCCGTAGGAGTATCCAGCTCAAGATCAAGGATATTGTCTAATCCGTCATCCCACATGAAAACATACAGTCACCCCCATGAAACCCGTCATTGCGAGCGAAGCCTCGTCATTGCGAGGAGGAGGCCCGAAGGGGATCCTTCACTGCGTTCAGGACAGGCTCCGCAATCTCGCGTGTGAGATCCTTCGCTCCGCTCAGGATGACGAGGCTCCTCGCAATGACGTAATGTCATTCCCGCAATTTCGTCATCCCCGTGATTGTGTCATCCCCGTGATTGTGTCATCCCCGTGAAAACGGGGATCCAGCGGTAGCGCAACTTGACTCCCCTTTCTCCAGAGTCTAAAGTTTTGACAGCTTTTTAAGCGAGGTTTTTTCAGATGAATATGGTACACCGTGAATTAACCGAAGAGGAAAAAGAGGTTCTGAAACCTGACATCAGATCATTTCTGATTGAAAGGATCTCCGATGCAAAGGAGATTTTGCGCAAAGCAGAGGCTGACGTAAAAGAGCTGGTAAACGATCTAACATCCCGTCCTCAGCAGACAATTGAAGAGTCCAAAGAATTAATAAAAGGTTACGGCGATTGGGTTAAAAGCAAGGCTGAAAGCCTGGAAGCAACAGTTGAAAACATCATGCATCAGACAGTAAAGGTCTTCTCCCCCATACAGCC
>MGRR01000116.1:0-1253 GCA_001798265.1 Deltaproteobacteria bacterium RIFCSPHIGHO2_12_FULL_43_9 | reverse complement strand
CTCGATTCCGCGGTTAACCTTGCGTGTGCCTCAAAAAACTTTAATGAAATCACAACCATCACATTCAACTACATGCAGAAGGCGGCTGAAAGAGAGCTAAACTCAGCCCGTTTACTATCTGAGCACTATGGTGCCCGGTACATCTCTCTAGACTTACCCTGGCTGGGAGAGATTACCTCAAGCCCACTTGTCGCAAATAAACCAATACCCAAGCTTCACCTCAGTGAGCTTGATGATGAAGGCGTAACGAAAGAATCAGCCAAGAGTGTCTGGGTTCCAAACAGAAATGGCCTCTTTTTAAACATTGCAGCCTCCCTTTGCGAGGCATGGAATATTCCCTTGGTTCTTGCAGGCTTCAACAGAGAAGAGGGGGCAACATTTCCAGATAACAGGCCGGAGTTTGCACAGGCGGTGACCCATGCGCTAAGTTTTTCAACCCTCTCCAAGGTTAAAGTCTCTTCATTTACTTTTGAATTGGACAAACGTGAAATTGTTACCCTCGCGCGTGAACTTTCACTCCCATTTGAACTACTCTGGAGCTGTTATGAGGGGGGAAGAACCCCATGTGAGGAATGCGAATCATGCCTCCGGTTTCAGAGAGCGGTGGACGAAGCCGTATGAATATATATTTTCTCGATTACCCGATTACGTACACAGGAGAACAGCTAAGGCCGCACTGGATTTTAAAGACAACCAATATCACAGGTGACGCGCTGGTTGCCTTTCACGGCCCATGTCAGGTTAAAACGGAAGCCCTTGTAGACTTACATGATCAGGCCAACAAGGCGTTTATTTACAGCGAATCCATGGTTCATTTAATCGGAGAGTGGTTTCAGAGTGACCTGGAAACCACCGTATTAAAACAGAGGCTATTAGTAGCAACCGTTGGTGAGATAATAAGGGAGAAGAGCAACTATGTACCCAGAAGAAGGGGTAACGACCTCTACATAGACAACAGAAAGCTTACAGTTTCAGTAGCAACAATTTCCCCGGTTTCCACCCTTCTTCATCTTGGCATCAACATCTCAGATAAAAATACACCGGTCCCAACAATCGGTTTGGAAAACCTAAGGATCTGCCAATTCGAAATCACCAATCTGTTGCTGGAGAGATTCAAAAAAGAGTGTGAAGATATCGCGATTTCGCGCGCAAAGGTCAGATCCGTAGCCTGATAGCATTGACAATAATTGTCACTCCAAAATTACCATAATTGTCCTTTTTGGCCCATATACCCAAACACCACCTTATAACCT
>MGRR01000115.1:19372-23059 GCA_001798265.1 Deltaproteobacteria bacterium RIFCSPHIGHO2_12_FULL_43_9 | reverse complement strand
CCCGAGCGAAGCGAAGGATCTCTTTTTCGTCATCCCGAGCGAAGCGAAGGATCTCTTTTTCGTCATCCCGAGCGAAGCGAGGGATCTCTTTTTCGTCATCCCGAGCGAAGCGAGGGATCTCGACGCGAGATTGCGGAGCCTGTCCTGAACGAAGTGAAGGATCTCCCCTTCGGGCCTCCTCGCAATGACGAGAGCGCAGAAGAGAATATTTTTGAGAGTATATTCAATCCGTTGGCCATTCTGGGCCCGAACCAGCATGTATCTTCACCGTTTATTAAATGAACCTGGTTATTGATTACAGCCTGAAGCCTTTTATGCTTAAAAAACTCGAGCTTATCATCCTCCCCGAAATGGTAAGGCTCAGATGGAAGAAGAACTATTGCGGGGTTTAACCCTTCGATTACATCCATTGAAATCTCGGGGTATCTCCCCTCCGTTTTGGCTGTTACGTTGGTGCCACCAGCGGCATCAATAAGGGAGTGAATATACGTCTCTTCATTTACTGTCATATATGGATTTTTCCAGACCAGATAAAGAACCAAAACCCTCTTTTTAATGGGTTGTCTAATTTCCTTTAATGACTTTTCCTGTTCTTTTGCCATTTGTTCAGCCTTTTCCGATTTACCGGACAAGACTCCAAGCTCTCTAATATGATGAATCGAATCCTCACAGCTTCTTGGATGAGTAATGTGCACGTTAAGATTGGCCTTTTGTAACCCTTCAATTTCAGATTTCACATTCTCTTCAATATTGGCAATTACAAGATCTGGCTTTAATTCTATGATCTTTTTTATTTTTAGGGTTTTTGTGCCACCAACCTTGGTTATCTTTCGCACATCATCTCTTGGATGAATACAAAATGAGGTTATGCCAATTACCTGCTCTCCTGCCCCAATCGCAAAAAGTGTCTCAGTTGTACTTGGTACAAGTGAAATAATCCTTTGAAAAACCCGATGTTTCATTTTAATCTTGCGTGCCCCGTAAGGAATGGATTTGTCATCTTTTCAATCCCAATTGTTGTTTCAGGGCCATGTCCCGACAGGACAACCGTATCATCCGGAAGCACCAGCAATTTGTTCGTTATGTTTTTCATTAGGGTTTCTGTTGAACCACCTGGAAAATCCGTTCTTCCAATCGACCCCTTGAAAATCACATCTCCAACAAAAATTACCGGGGGGAGATATAGACAGATGTGACCAGGAGCATGCCCGGGGGCATAGAGAACCTTCATTTTATGGCTGCCAAGTGGAAGAACCATTCCCTCCTGAAGGTCTTCATCAATTACCGGGGTTTCAATCTCGGACTCCTCTTTACCAAACATCGCAGCAAAGGATTTTAATACATTGCAAAAAGCCTCACCCTCTTTATGCATGGCAAAAGGAATTTTCAATATATTTTTTAACTCAGCAACACCCATCAAGTGATCGTAATGTCCATGTGTAGCAATAATTTTTTTGATTTTAATCTTTTCTCTCTTAATTATCTTTATGATTTCATCTACCGACCCACCCGGATCAATTACGTATCCCTCTTTTGAATCACCATCCCAGAGGATGTAGGTATTCTCACCCAGTGGTGGAATAACCAACCTTTCAACCAAAAAGTCATCATATCTTTTCATTGTCTCTAGTTCTTCTCTATTTTTACGCTTTGATCAGGACCTTCCCAAACAGTAACAGATTTCAGGAAACAATTCTCCGGAATATCTTTCAGCAATTCATCCCAAAACCAATGGGCAATCCTCTCACTGCTAGGATTTATATCGTTAAAAGGAGGAATCTCATTCAGATTTGTATGATCAAGTCTCGCAGCAGCCCTGTTCAAGGCTATTTTGGTCGGAATAAAGTCCACAGAGAGCTCATCATTGTCTAACTTTGCCGTCTCAAACTCTGCCTCAACCTTCCAGCTATGCCCATGCAGAGGCTCAACAATTCCTCTATAGGTTCTAAGACCGTGAGCGGCTTCGAATGATGAATAGATTTTAATGGTATAACGAAACATCTATATACCCTTTATCCTTAGAGCAGAGGCAAGTTTTGCGATATTGATAAGATTTTTTGCCACCTCTATAAATGGCAGTGAAGCGTTCGCCGTCGGATCGATCGCAACCACCGGCTTCCCAACATCACCCCCCTCTCGTATTTCCGGATAAAGAGGAATCTCACCAATGACCGATGCACCCCATCTTTGCGCAGCTAATTTCCCACCCCCCTTGGAGAAAATCGCAGTCTCTTTTTCGCAATGTGGGCAGATGAAAGTAGACATATTCTCTATAACACCGAGAATGGGAATATTAACCATTTTGAACATATCCACAGCCTTTTCCACATCAGAGAGAGCAACCGCCTGTGGCGTCGTAACTATAATCGCGCCAGTTAGAGGAATAAGCTGAGATAATGAGAGCTGGGCATCACCGGTACCCGGAGGTAAATCGACGATCAGATAATCAAGCTCACCCCAATTAACAGCATGGAAAAAATCACTTAAAATCTTGTGAATCATCGGACCCCGCCACACAACTGCCTGACCAGTTGGAACCACAAAACCAACCGACATTAATTTGATGCCATAGTTTTCAATCGGGGATATCTGACCATCCTCCGTCGGCGTAGGATGAGAATTAGTAGCCCCCAGCATCAGAGGAATACTTGGGCCATAGATATCAGCATCCAAAAGCCCAACCCTTGCCCCGCTCTGTTGCAGAGCAATTGCCAGATTAGCTGAGACGGTTGACTTCCCAACCCCCCCCTTTCCACTCGCGACAGCAATAATATTTTTAACACGCTCCAGATTATTAGTACGAGCAAGCGGAGCCTGCGGCTTTGTTTCAGTTACCGGTTCCATATTTATCTCCTCCAACCCCTCCGGGTTGGGGACAGACATCATTGTGAACGGTACCGTTCACAATGATGTCTGTCCCCAATTTCCTTTTGGTCCGTCCCAGGGGGACGAAGTAAAATAGCTTATTACTTAAGCAGTTTCAATATCTCGGTAGCATGTCCTTCTGCCTTAACGTTCTCAAAAATTCTTTCTACGTTTCCATTCTCATCCAATACAAATGTCGTCCTGGCATGCATACCTGTTATTTTCAAAATACCAAGCTCTTTTCCGATCTTTCCACCATCATCCGTAACGAGTGGGAATTTAAGGTCGTATTTTCCACAAAAACCATCATGGGATTTGCGTGCATCGCGGGAAACCCCAATGATTTCTGCACCCTTTTGCCTAAAAGAAGAGAGGGTTTTATTAAATTCATTAGCCTCAATTGTGCATCCGGGTGTGTTGTCCTTCGGATAGAAATATACAACAACCTTCTTCCCCTTGAGGCCGTCAAGTGTCGTCTCTCTTCCTGTCGAATCATATGCCTTAAATGTCGGAAATTTATCACCCACTTTAATCTTAACCATTGTAACCTCCCAATTTGCAGTTACTTCTGATATACCGTGAAGCGGTAGTTTACAAGTATGAATACGTTTTTTCTATATATTATTAGATTTTCAATTGCCTTAATGTTGGGTGGGCTCGCCATAGTTGCCGCAGTGGTAGCTCCATCGGTCTTTTTAGTTATTACTGAAAAGCACATTGCTGGAAATGTAATGGCAGAGATATTCCGCAGGCTTAACTGGATTTGCGCGGGAAGTGTCTCTTTAATATTGATCTCGGAACTCTTTAGAGCCCAATTATTAG
>MGRR01000115.1:8006-19347 GCA_001798265.1 Deltaproteobacteria bacterium RIFCSPHIGHO2_12_FULL_43_9 | reverse complement strand
AAACCCCGCTAGAACCCTCCTGCTCCTTTCGCTGGTCGGTATTTTACTTTATATCGCTTTCTGGATAACCCCGGAACTAAATTCAATACGTCAATCGGTCGCTCCAGATGCTCCTTTACCAAAAAAATTCGGCACACTTCACCGATTAAGTGAAGTCATATACTCCGTCAATTTTTTGATTGCCATGGTGTTATTATTTCTGTATAGAAAAGAGTCATAAAATATTAGTAGAGTGTTTCATAAATTTTGCGTATATGAATCCCTTGTGTCATTCCGGCGAAAGCCGGAATCCAGTACGCGTTTTATGGGTCCCGGCTTCCGCCGGGATGACCCACCAAAATTTATGAAACGCTCTATTAGGCTGGAGAAGAGGGAAACATGAAGATTGTGGTTTGTGTCAAAGAAGTCCCTGATATGGAATCGAGATTCAAGCTCGATTCCAAAAATCATAAAATTTTAGAAGAAGATTTAGTCCACAAAATGAATATATTCGATGAGTTCGCGGTCGAAGCTGCACTTCAGATTAAAGAAGGACTGAATGACGGCAGCGAGGTAATCATAATCCTGATGGGCCCGGAGCGGGCATCACAGACAATAAAAAAGTGCTTTGCTATGGGGGGTGACTGGGGGATTCATCTCAACGATCCTTCATTTGACGGATCAGACACGTTTGTCACCGCGCGTGTTTTAAAAAATGTGATGAGGGATATTAAACCGGAACTGATTCTTACCGGTGTCCAGGCCGAGGATAATCTTCAGTCACAAGTCGGGCAAAGCCTTGCTGAGCTTTTGGGGTATGTTCATTCAACCAATATTACCAAATTGATTCTGAATTCCGATAAAAAATCTCTAACCATAAATAGGGAGTTAGAGAACGGGAAGGAGGAGGTTCTAGAACTTCCACTGCCCGCTATCTTAACGATTCAATCAGGAATTAATAATCCGAGATATCCATCACTGCCTGGAATAATGAAAGCCAAAACAAAAAAACTAGAAAAATGGGGACCAACCAACATCGGAATGAAAAGTGACGAGGTCGGGTTAGTTGGGAACAAGAGGGATATCGTTGATCTCTTTATTCCAGAGAGTGCAAAAGTGGCGGAGATGATCAAGGGGGATCCAAAAGAGGCGGCAAAAAAGCTGATCTCTATTCTACACGATAAGGAAAAGGTGATTTAATATGGGTGACATCCTGCTTTTTGCCGAACAACGCTTTGGATCAATCAATGAAACAACACCTGAATTAATAAATGCCGCAAAAAAATACGCAGAAATCAAACCTGGGAAGATTATTATCGCAATTTTAGGTGATTCAGTCGGAGAATTCGCTAAAAGGCTCTCTAAATTACCGGTAGACGAAGTCATAAAGGTAGAAAACCCATTACTTAAGGAATATACGCCCGACGGTTATGCAAAGGTCGCTTTTGAACTAATCAAAGCGCGAAACCCGGAAATTATCCTTCTTGCCCATACGTATCAGGGAATGGATCTGTCACCAAAGATCGCAACGAAATTAAATATCGCTCTTGCATCGAACTGCTCTGCCTTTGAACTGAAAGATGGAAAAATTTTATGGACACGCCCCGTGTACAATACAAAGCTTCAGCAAAAAATTGTCTTAAAAAGCACCCCCCTAATGGCCACCATAGAAAGAGGGGCATTCGCTGCAGCAACACCAACAGACAAAGAGGCAAACATCTCGGAACACAAGACCGAACTCCAGCCAAATGACATCAGGACAAAGGTTAAAGAGGTAGTCAGTGTAATGAAGGGCACTACGGATATTTCAAAAGAGAAGATCCTGGTCGCAGTAGGAAGAGGGATCGGCAAACCGGAAAACCTGCCGGTAATGAAAGAACTCGCAAAGGTTCTTGGTGGAGATATCGCAGCCTCCCGCCCCGTGGTAGATGCCGGTTGGACCGAAAGGGAGAGGCAGGTCGGCCAGTCCGGGAAAACCGTAACACCAGATCTTTATCTTGCTTGCGGCATAAGTGGCGCTATGCAGCATGTCTCGGGCATGAAAAAATCAAAATGCATTGTGGCAATCAATAAAGATCCTGACGCACCTATTTTTGGACTGGCCCACTACGGAATAGTCGGTGATTTGATGGAAGTAGTTCCAGCCCTGATAGAAGAGGCGAAGAAAATACGATAGGAGCTAAATGTTCCCCCTCTCGCTTAATAATACAATTTTCATAATTATATTCTTAACCGCCGTAACAGTCTTCACACGAAGGTTCATACAATTAATCGGATTTGCCCGGCTGGGAAAACCCAGCAAGATAGCCGACCACATCCCCTGGCGGCTAAAAACAGTTGGATCCGAGGTCTTTGCACACTCAAAGATGTTCCGTGACTTCAAACCTGGACTCCTTCATTTCTTTATCTTTTACGGCTTTTGCATAATCTCTATAGGAACCCTGGAACATATTGTACATGGAATTTTTGGTGGCAGCTTTCGTTTCCTGGGAGAAACAACCTATAACATCCTATATTTCTTTATAGATTTATTTTGTGTTCTTGTATTTTTCTCTGTTATCTGGGCCGCATATCGTCGCTTAATCGTAAAACCCAAGCGCCTCGTTATAAACAAACACGCGACCTACGACGCCCTTTTCATCCTTTTCTTAATCGGGCTACTCATGGCCGCCCAACTCATTTTTGAGGGGGCATGGATCAACCTCGACCCGGAGTCTGCGCCAACGTTAATGCCATTCGGAAAATTAACAGGGGCTCTTTTAACCTCGCTTGGCATGCAAGATTCCTTGGAAACGGTCAAGGAAACCGCATGGTGGGTTCACATACTCACTGTCCTGTTTTTCCTCTGCTACCTTCCATACTCTAAACATCTTCACATCGTCACAGCGATTCCAAATATCTTTTTTAAACGAATAAAAAACCGCGGAGCCCTTTACCCGATCAACCTTGAAGATGAAAAAGTAACAAGTTATGGGGCTGGTTCCGTCGAAGAACTGACCTGGAAAGACAACTTCGATGCATATGTCTGCACGGAATGTGGGAGATGCAATGAATTCTGTCCGACAGCAAATACGGATAAACCCCTAAAACCACGAACACTGATCATGGATCTGCGCCACCACCTTGTAACCTATGGTGAAGAAAAACGAAAAGGAGTTGAACACCAAACCCTTCTCACCGGTGGGGCAATAAGCAGGGACGTAATCTGGGATTGCACAACCTGTGGTGCCTGCGTTGAGGCATGCCCGGTTGATATCGAGCACGTCGATAAAATTATTGATATGCGACGGAACCTGGTTCTCATGAAGGGGGAGATGGAGCCAGAGGTTCAAAAGAGCATGAACAACTGGGAATCCTATTCAAATCCGTGGGGCCTGCCACCAACCGACAGAGGAAAGTGGATGGAAAATCTTGGTGTCACGACGATGGCGGAGAAAAAGGATGTTGACTATCTTTACTTTGTCGGATGCGCAGCGTCCTTTGATGAGAGAAACCAAAAAATCGCGAAGGCAATCGTAAAAATTCTACAAACAGCTAAAGTCTCCTTCTCCGTCCTAGGAAAGGAAGAGAAATGCAATGGTGAGACAGCAAGACGCCTCGGGAATGAATATCTGGGACAGATGTTAATCAAATCAAATATCGAAATATTCAAAAAATACAATGTTAAAAAAATCATCACCTCCTGCCCTCACTGCTTCAACACCTTTAAGAACGAATATCCCGACTTCGGCGGAAACTATGAAGTGATTCACCATTCCCTGCTTATTAACGACCTGATCAAAGAAAAAAAACTGACCCTCAAGCAGGGCGCAAACTTAAATGTCACTTATCACGATGCATGTTACCTTGGACGATATAATCAGATTTTTGAAGAACCACGCGAAATATTAAAATCCATCCCGGGACTAAACGTAATCGAGATGCCAAGAAACAAAAAGCAGGGCTTCTGCTGCGGGGCCGGTGGCGGAAGAATGTGGGCCGAAGAGACAAGAGGCACAAGGATAAACGTAAATCGCGTCGAAGAAGCTGCCGCAACCGGCGCCTCCGTTGTCGCCTCATCCTGCCCATTCTGCATGATCATGATGGAAGATGGGATTAAAAACACCAATAAAGAAGCCTCACTAAAACCTAAGGATATTGCGGAATTAGTGGCTGAAAGCCTAAGCTAATCAATACCATATTGCTTTATGGCATTGATTATGGCATAATCTGCCTATGAGTACGGCAAAGAAAATCACGATTCATATTGAAGAAAATCTTTTGAAAAAAGCACTTCAGTCCACAGGAGAGGGGGTAACAGCTACTGTACGAAAGGGGCTTCAGCTTGTAGCCGCAAGCCTGGCCTACAAGAAACTGCTGCAATTAAGGGGGAAGTACAAATTCTCCATAGACCTTAATGAACTACGTAAAGATAAAAAATGATCGCCTTAGATTCCAGTTCTATAATTGCATTTTGTAATGGACAATCTGGCAAAGATGTGGAAGCAACAGTTTATGCTCTTGAGCAGGAGCAGGCTGTCTTACCCCCCGTTGTTCTCACAGAAATATTGAGCGATCCAAGACTACCGAAATCTATTTCACAAATATTTTTAGATTTGCCTCTACTGCAGATAACACCCGGTTTCTGGGAAAGGACCGGGAGTTTAAGGGCTACACTTATAGATTCAAATTACAGAGCAAGGCTTGCAGACTCACTAATTGCTCAAATATGCATTGATAATGAATGCCCGCTTATAACCAGAGATCAGGATTTTCAAGCCTTTACTAAATTCTCTTCGTTGAAACTTTTAGTCGAATAATTCATCCCTTTTTCCACATAATGCAAAACCCCTGGCTTTCAAAATGAGCAGGGTAGCCAATGACGTTTTCCCTAGCCTTCCTGACCACCCTTCAGTTCAAATCCTAGGGATTTGTAAGACGCTGATTGGCTTTCGAGGAGACATTTAGCGTCAGTTTCAGCCTGGAAGATCTTTATAACTACCTAAAATTACACACTTTTTTTAAGAAATAATTGGCATTTTGTTTGCATAAACTAAGCAAGTGTGGCATTGGTTTTGTAGCTGAGCACAGACCCTACATTTAGCTATAAAACACTATAGACGGAAAATAGTTTTTACTTTTGATGGAGTTGATTATGAAAAAAGTTTTAGTTTTATTTGTAATTTCACTGGCATTACTATCGAAACCAGTATTTTCTGAAGATGATTATTCTTTTCTAGTAATAAAAATAGATAATGAAATTAAAGAATTAGATGGGGCGAGAAAAATACTAACTTCTTTATATTATTCTACTGAAAGCATGATTCAAGATCAAAAGAAATTAGAAAAATACTATGGCGCATGGAATAAGGGCTCTATCGGCGTGGCAGTTGTAGCTTCTCTATTTATCGGAATTTCACCTGCAATTGTAGGTGTTGCTGGGGCCGAAGTAGCTGCTGGATGTTTTCTTACCATCGCTACATTACCCGCCTCAATTATTGCGAACGAGATTTTGGATAATTACTGGGGATACATAGATGAAAAAACAGTAGACGGGATCAAAAAAATACGTGAAGAGTACAATATAATCAGCAATAGGTTTAAAAATGCACATCTGCAAATTGACCTTGAACTAGAAAAAATACTTGCAGATATACCAGACTGGGGAATGTTTGGATGGAATGAACAAGCATATGTTGTCGCTCAAATAGAAGCGCTCGAGGCTCATAAACATCTTTATAAAGTCGAATTTAAAATTATTGAAGGTATAATTGAAAAATTAAAGAATAGAAAAAACGTTATCTTGCGTGAAAATAAAGACAAAGCTGCTGTCGATACAGTAGAGAATATATATGAAAGTCTTGGTAATCAAGAAATGACCGATTACATTTATGGAATAACTTTAAGATAAAAAGGAATGTTTCCCTTCCTATGTTTGGCTACTTTTTCAGTGCTTAAGTACAACAGCATCAACAAGCGTAGCTTTAAAAAGCACTGTTAACCAGCCAACAGACTACATAGCTAATTAAAACCGAAGGATTCCACGGAAATTGTCGCAGACTCACTTAATAGTTAACAGAATAGTGCAAAAAGAGCTCCCCCACTTTTTCTTCCATTTTTAATAATTCGAGCCTCGGTGCATCTTTAAATGAAAAGCCTTCTCCAGCAACAAGACTCGGGGCGTTTTTTCCACCAAAGATTATGGGGCAGAGTGTAACAAACATTTCATCAATCAGTTTTGATTTTAAAAAAGAAAAGAGGATTTCTCCCCCACCCTCGACTAGCAGGGACTCAACTCCTCTTTTCGCCAACTCCTTCACAACGCACTCCGGAGTAATTATTTTATCTTTCATTATTATTAGTTCAGAGCTTTTTTTGAAATCGTCGATTTTTTCTTTCGGGGCCAAGGGGGTTGTAAATATAAGTCTGTTTGTTTCATTGCTTTCAAAAAATCTAGACCTTAATGGGAAGTTGAGATTGTGCGAGAGAACGACATTGAGCGGGTGTTTCTTCTTTTTCGCAAGATCAGGGTATCTCAATTTTACGGGAAATGGATCTTGACGGATTGTATTTGCTCCAAGTATGACCGCATCGGATTCAAATCTCAACTCATCCATCCTTCTCCGGTCATTTTCACTCGGAAAACGATCCGCTGTTTTTAATGCGGGTGATATTTTCCCATCGAGGCTTATCGCCAGATTGGAAAAAATTCTTTTTGGTCTTATCACTTACGCCCTTTGATTATCTGATCAGTAAATGTTTTTAACGTTCTGGTAATATCACCCTTTTCAAGTTCGACATCAAGGATTGTGAAGTATTTTTGTTTGTGGGCGTCAAGAAGGGATTCTATAAAATGATTCGCATTTGTAACCTTATATCCTTTTCCTCCCCATGCATTTGCCAAGGTTTCAAAGGGCCAGGAAACAATGTCATTATATTGCGCATCACCCTTGAACCCCTTTAGCATCTCCCAGGCGCTGTTATTGAAAACGACGATTATTGGGTTTAACTCATAAAATGGAGCCCATGAGATCTCATGGCCGGTCATCTGAAACGCGCCGTCACCAACCAATACCAATGGCCTCTTTTTCGTGGATATCTGGATACCGATTGCCGAAGGGACGGCAAAACCCATGGTCGCGTAAAATGGTGTTCCATAAACCTCATTCGCGTAAAGTTCATAACCGGCAAAGAGTACATCCCCTGTATCGACTACTACCGGCAACTGTTCAACCTCGTTTAAGAACCAGTTTAATCCATCAACAACCTGGGAGACCTTTATCTGTTTCGAAGATGAGGGGATTTGGAACACCGGTTTTGTCGGTTTTTTAATCCTGATTAAATCTTCATGTGTAAAGGTTGTTCGTTTTTGGATTCTGGAATCCTTCCCACCCTTGAGTGATTCAACCCTATTTCCATGGAGCATTTCATTAAACAGGCCCTCCAAGGTTACATTTTCAAATGTACGTTTGTTGATTGAAGCCGCTCTATTAACGCAGTGTATTCTTAATTGCTCTGGAATCTTCAATAAATCGTACCCCATATTTGTATCTGTTAATAAAACACCACACATAATTAAGCAGTCACTCTCATCAACAGCACTTTTGACCTCTTGGGGACTTATAAAACCGCAGTAACATCCAAGGTAGTTCGGATGATCTATTGGAAATCCACCCCTACCAAGAAATGAGGTCACAACAGGGAGGTTATATCGCTCGGCGATTTCTATTGCTTTGCTGGTTAAATTTTGTCGCTCCACCTCAACACCAATCATTAATGTTGGTTTTTTTGAGTTGAATATTTTCGTTGTTATCTCTTTTGCAGCCTCTTTAGTCAGAAAGATGTCATCTTTAATCACTTCATTATCCAGATCGGCTGGAATGGAGATATTGACGTCGACCATATCGCGTGGGACCTCTAGGTAGACCGGCCTAAGGCTAGCCTTTGCGCTATTGAACGCTCTTCTGATGTTTCGCGCGGCCTCGTTTGGATTATCCAATATAAAAGAGACCTCGGTTAGCTCCTGGAAGATATGAAGCTGGCTCCTTAGGCTCTTTGCCTGGTGATGAAGAAGTAATCCGGATTCCCCCTCCTTTTTCCCGGGCCCGCCACTAATAAGAACCACTGGAACCTTTTCCGCGTATGCACACGCAATTGGATTGATTGTATTTAGGGCTCCAACCCCATAAGTAACACAGCAGACTGCGAGATTTTTTGTACAACGCGCGCTGGCCTGAGCGGCAAACCCCAGCCCCGGTTCATGAGAAAGCCTTACGATCTCAAACTCACCTGATTCATCAAATCTAGCGAAGAGGTCGAGTACGAAGTCCCCTGGAATGCCAAAAAGCTGTTTTATGCCATTTCTTTTGATTTCTGAGACCAGGAACTGGGATAATGTTGCCATGCTCGTTGCCTTAATACTTTTTTAAATATGACAATTACACTATGAAAAATTGTTATTAATAATAGGCCTGTTTTTCTATATTTTGCAATGATGCATTTTGGTTAAATATCTGATATTTGTTCACTCCATGAGAACAGACACAGATTTAATTCTGGGAGGACTCATTCAACATCAAAGAGAAAAGGTTTTAAAAATTGCACAAAGAATCTCCCCAGGCGTTACGCTGGAGGATATAAGAAACCCACAAGACCTCCCAAAACTCTATGCAGATCCAGATTTTAACTTTGAGGATGGGATTTTATCGGGGCTTCTTACTGCTCAGATGGCGCTACGACAATCCGGGGACGGAGGAAAAGGGGTCTGACCCCTTTTGGTCCGTCCCCGCGAATTCTTAACAATCTTTCATTGGGAATAATAAGTGCTTAGCGGTTATTCTTATTTATATGGATATGATGAGACTCTTTATTGTATGGTTGCTTGTACTTCTCGCCTATATAGTAATCAACCCACCATCTGGTAAAGCGAGGGTGGTGGCAAACAGCGAGATCACAAAACCTGCTGAAGTAAATCAAGATTACCTCCTAAAACATGATATCAAATTAGATAGTAGTAATACTCACTCGTCATTTAAGAAAACCTTAATAAAATAGAGCTCTTGAAGTATAAAACCTAAAAAGGTACCGTTTGGGACCATGGTTAGAAAAACGGTACTAAATTTCCATAGGCTCTTATTCATATTAATACTCTTGTATGCATCCACACCTTATGCCTCTCCCGCCTCTCTGATGGGGCTAAAAACCGACCTTCTTTTTTATGATTATAAAGACTCCAGCGCTATCCATGAAAACATGGGAACCCCGACAAATTGGCTATTTGAAGCAGCTGATTCAAACAAGATTAATAAAAATCATTACCTCAGCCTATCGGAACTAACGGATAAATTTTCTCCACTGATCCGTAAGGAATTTGATGAAAAGAGGAAAGAGGTAAACGAAGGATTCCGGGTCAGAATAATACTCTGGGAGAAGAAGCTGCCGCAATCAAGCAAGGTAAAATCAACGCGTCTGATTCCGTTATATCCGAGAATAGCGAATAATTTGAGTATTCTTGATGACGATGAAATAGACCGTCACGATATAAAGCTTGTTAGGGAGCTCTCTTCGGTCCCCCTTCTCGATTTTGTTTCAAAAGGAACCATAGATGTTGAGTTACCAACCCCGATAGAAGAACCCCATCTCTATTTTCTTGGCGTTTATGTCACCAGATCAGATGAGGTTCCGGACTTCTCAGGAAACAACCGGGCAACCTCCTACTGGATTAATACCACTACAATGAAACCGGCAAAGGATTTAACCGAGTACCTGCTCAATAGATCAAAGGTAAATGACCTAAAACTCTTTGTTGTAGTTACTGACTATTTAGATTTCATCATGACAAAAAGCTCCCAGGAAACAAGGGCAACAGAAGAAAGGGCATTAATCGAATCCGTACTAAAACATCTTAAACCCTCACCGAGAGAGAATAACAGGAAGACCGTTTTCTTTACCAAGAATGAATCAGGTCAGATAATTAAAAAGCTTGAGGTCCAGACAGGTGATATCGCCGTAAGGCTTGGGGTTGATATTATCATCGCTGTCGGGCTAGGCCCGATTCCCCCACGGTTTGGGAATGACGCGTCTGGTATCTTCAACTGGGATGTAACGGAAGTGGCGCTGCAAAGGCTTTTCTTGTCCGGCTCTTCTCCCCGCCTAACTGTCGAGGAGATGTTTTTAAGAGGTGTTGATTCAGAACTTGGGAATCCATTCTCAAACACCTTCGCAACATACACAAAAGATTCCTTGCTGACGGAAGAGATGAGGCAATTAAGAGACCCACTAAAAACCATTGATTTATTAGGCGCGAATTTTGATGACGATCCATTGAATGATCCTGAAATTAAATACTTCAACAGACTGGATTCGGATCACCCATCACCATATCTCCTTTCCCTTGTTGACTTTATTAACGCCGATCTTCTTAGGGAGAGGGTACACTACTATCCTGGAACAATATTTTTCTCCCATGCCGGGATTATCTCTGTTGAAGAGAATAAGACTGGAGAGAAAGAGGTATGGATCTATGATGCCTATCCTAAAACCAACCAATTCCCAAATGGAATCAGGAGGGTCCCCTTTGCAGAGATGTTTGGGCAAAGTCACGGCGCATACGGGGCAATTCTGAGATTGAGAGATGATCTGGATTTAGGTCCGGGTATATCTGCCTTCAACATCGCGCAACAGGCAACCATACGGGCGAGGAGCACATTGGTTGAATCAATACTGTTTAACCCTGCAAATAAGGTTTATTTTGATTATGAATTCGATTGGCAGAATCCCGATTTCCTGGGATGCAGTGAGTTTGTCTGGGAAATATTTGGAGAAGGCGCATTAAAGCTGGGCGAGAAACTGAATCTGATTCCGAATCTTAGCATGATGCGCATTCCCACACTCTTCGCGCAACAGATCGGCCAGAATGTAAAATTCCTTCTTCAAATCTCCCCGCAGGATCTTGCAACCTCCCCCTTTGTTACAAGGATTGCCGATTTTGACAGTAAAATGTTAGATGAAGAAATAGCCCTCTTTTCCGCAACTGGAGAGCCTCAGGATTTGAGTGGCATATATGATCTTTTAAATCCAAGGACAGGACATCAGGTAATCAAAATCTATTAAGGAGCTTTGGAGCATAAATGACAGAAGCAATCTATAACGTAATCATAATAGGATCGGGTTCGGGGGGACTAACCGCAGCCATTTACACCGGACGGGCAGACCTCGACCCACTTTTAATCGAAGGCTCGCTGCCGGGAGGGCAACTGAGCACAACAACCGAGGTTGAAAACTACCCTGGATTTTCCAAAGGCATACAGGGCCCGGACTTGATGGATGAGATGAGGAAACAGGCGGAGCGTTTCGGAACAAAGGTGGTATTTGGTGATGTGCA
>MGRR01000115.1:0-7994 GCA_001798265.1 Deltaproteobacteria bacterium RIFCSPHIGHO2_12_FULL_43_9 | reverse complement strand
CCTGCGCAACATGCGATGGGTCTTTCTACAGGGGTAAAGAGATCATTGTTGTGGGCGGTGGCGATTCAGCGATGGAGGAGGCAACCTTTCTCACAAAATTCGCCAAAAAGGTTTATCTGGTGCACAGAAGAAAAACATTCAGGGCATCAAAGATCATGCAGGACAGGGCGCTATCAAATCCCAAAATCGAAATTATATATAACCATATTGTTGAGGATATCCTGGGTAATGAAGAGGGTGTAACCGGGATCAGACTGAAAGATGTGGAGAGTGGCAAAAAAAGTGAATTAAATATCGATGGGGTTTTTCTGGCAATCGGACACACCCCAAACTCGAAGCTTTTTGCAGGGCAAATTGATCTGGATGAAAAAGGGTATATTGTTACAAAATCAAAAACGGCCGAAACAAACATCCCTGGCGTCTTCGCATGCGGCGATGTTCAGGATCACCGGTACCGCCAAGCGGTAACCGCGGCGGGAACAGGTTGTATGGCAGCGCTTGACGCCGAAAAATATCTAGAGAATTCGTGAAAGTACTTAAATTTTTATTTATTCTTGCTCTTTTTTCTATCGCTGGGTGTACCAGAAGAACCTCTGAACCCCCTATGCTTACAATTTATACCTACGACAGTTTCTCCACGGAATGGGGGCTGGAGCCTGTTGTAATCCCTCCCTTCGAGGATATCTGTAAATGTGAGGTTCAGGTGGTTACCGTTGGTGATGGCGGCGCTATATTAAACAGACTGGTTATCGAGGGAAAAGAGACGAGAGCGGATATTATCCTAGGGCTTGATAACAATCTCGCCGCGCGCGCGTTCGAATTAGATATATTCGAACCATATAAGCCGAAATATTTTGAAACCGTGCCGGAAGAGATCTGGTTTGATCCATCAAACAGATTGATTCCCTTTGATTATGGCTATTTCTCTGTAGTCTATGATTCAGAAAAATTACGCACCCCACCAAAGCATTTTACCGATCTGACATCCGCGGAATATAAAAGACGCCTGATAGTTGAAGATCCACGAAGTTCAACACCGGGCCTAGGGTTTCTCCTCTGGTCAATAAAACTACTGGAAAACAGGCATGAAGATTTCTGGCAAAAACTGAAAGCAAATATTCTCACCGTAACACCCGGATGGGACAGCGCTTACGCCATGTTTAAAAAGGGGGAGGCACCCATGGTAATCAGCTATACCACCTCACCGGCGTATCATATTATCAATGAAAATACGGATCGTTATAAGGCGGCAATCTTTCCGGAGGGACACTACATTCAGATAGAGGTCGCGGGTATAGTAAAGTACACAAAAAACAAGAACCTTGCCCAATCGTTTATAGATTATATGCTCTCGCCCCAGTTTCAAAAAGAGATACCGACAAAAAATTATATGTACCCCGCGAATAAAGACGTAGAACTTCCGGAGGCATTTAAATCCCTTCCAAAACCTAAAAAGATGCTGATAATTAAAGAGGATATTTTATCCAAAAAACTCGCTAAATGGATTAATGGATGGCGCCAGGCAATGCAATAACATTTGTTAAAAGGGCTTCCGTTTTAGGCATAATAATTGTGCTATTCCACCCTATTATATTGTTTGTAATAAGGGCGGGTGGACTTGATTTAACGGATATTTTAATCAGTTCAGCATTCTGGAAAGCTTTGTGGTTTACGCTTTATCAGGCCACGCTTTCACTCCTTCTTTCTCTCTTGATCGGCCTGCCCGGCGCACTTTGGCTCTCCCAATACAGGGGAAAACTCAAACCATACATTCATGCCTTTTTAACCATATTTCTGATGTTGCCGGTAATATTTGTTATTCTTGGCTTCATATCTCTTTTTGGAGAAGAGAGTCTTATAAATAAATTTATATTCCTGATCTCCGGCGAAAAGCTCCATATTCTATATTCCTTCCCGGCAATTTTAATAGCGCATATTTTTTACAATGTTCCACTTGTTATAAAAATAGTATCACGGGCATGGGAAGAGACCGGTAAAACCGAGGAGCAGGCCGCGCTTCTCCTCGGAGCGTCAAGATTGAAGATCTTCACAAGTATTACGCTTCCAAAGCTTCTACCTCCAACCATAGCTGTAAGCTTAATTGTTTTTGCCTTTTGCTATATGAGTTTCGCGATCCCCCTCATTCTTGGAGGTAGCCCTTCGTTCTCCACACTGGAAGTGCTAATTTACGAAAAAGCCCGGCTGGAATTAAATCTGAAGTTCGCCATGGGATTGGCTCTTTTGGAGCTCCTGGTTTCCTTACTCTTTTTTTGGACCTGCACAAGGTTCATCCATAAATATACATTTATACCGTCGCATCCATCGAAGGTCGTCGCAAGATCGAAGGTTTCCGTATCGTTTAAAATTTATTTATTTTTTATATCGCTATTCCTAATACTACCATTTATTACATTGATAGCAGAGACAATACTCGGTTTATCTTCAACAGGTTCAATTTTAAAAACGACACTAATCCATCCATTATCAGTATCATTGTTGGTTGCCCTGTCTAGCGGGATAGTAGCCACCTCACTTGGACTCCTTTCATCACTGCTCATACGCAATCTGCCCGAAGAAAGGATGTATGATTTAATATTTTTTATACCCATGGGAATCTCATCACTTTTTCTCGGTATCTGCTATTTGATTTCATATCAAAAATTTATCCTCCACGGCTGGGGGATAATGGTTTTAATAGTGCTACACTCCGCAATCAATTTCCCGTTCGCGTACAGGATAATACGGGGTTCAATTGTTAAGCTCTCCCCGCAGATCTGGCAGGCCGCGGAGCACTTCGCGCCAAAATGGGGGATTCGTCTGAGATACGTAACATTTCCGCTTTTAAAAACCTCGGTTATAAACGCGTTCCTGATTACAATGGCGCTTTCACTGGGTGAATTTAACGCCACAATGATGGTCGCGGGAGGAAGGCTGAAAACAATCCCCATAATAATATATGAACTATTGGGAAGTTACCGGCTTGAATCTGCCCTCTTTATCGGGCTTGTATACACCTTAATCGCATTCTTTATCTTCTATTTTGTAGAACGACGAGGCAGCTATGTTACTCCTTCGTGATATTATTGTTCATGTCTCCGAGCATTTTCAGGTTGCAATACCAAGCTTACTGTTTGGACAAAAGGGTATAACAACCATAGTGGGACCAAGTGGATCCGGAAAGACAACCATATTAAAAATAATCGCGGGGCTTAGACCAATAGACAGCGGAAGGATTCTTCTTTTCGACAAAGAGATTCATAAAATGAAACCGGGGGAGCGGGAAATCGGCTTCGTTTTCCAGGATCTCGCCCTATTCCCTCATATGACGGTTGAAGAGAATATAGGCTTTGGTCTGCTCTCCAAAGAGCTATCGAAGGGACAACGCCAGGAGAGGGTAAGCAACCTCATAGCTCTTGTGGGGCTGACACATGTAAAAAAGAAACTACCTGGTACGCTCTCCGGGGGAGAACAACAGAGGGTGGCAATCGCGCGCGCCTTAGCACCACTACCCAAGCTTTTACTGTTGGACGAACCATTTTCGGCAATCGATCAACCTCTCCGGGTACAGATCCGGGGAGAGATACAACAACTTGCGCAGGAGATTGGTATTCCAATTATTCTGGTAACTCACGATCAGGAGGAAGCCACGGCCATCTCGCAACATCTTGTCTACTTCGATGAGGGGGAGCTGATTGAGGAGGGGAGACCGGAGGATCTCTATCTGCACCCCAGAAAGGTGAGAACCGCGAAGTTCTTTACGGACAACGTTTTGATTCCCACTGAATCGGGAGAAATTTACTGCTTTAAACCGTGGGAACTCCGTATCGAAGAATCGGCAAAAGGCAGGGGAAAATGGAAGGTTGTAGGAAGTCTTTTCTACAGAGGGAAATATCTAATTTCCGTAAATTCACTTGATGATGATAAATCGCTTCAGGTGGAATCCGAATCCAGATTAACCGATGGAACCTTGCTAAACATAAAAATTCCTCTTGAGAGTGGCTGGAAAATACCGTTATCATAATAGATATGAAGGCCCGCCGAATCATAGCTGTCGGGTTGCTTATTGTTGCAGCGGGAATTCTTGCCTGGTGGTTCTTTGCACCGGTTAGAAGAACTCCAGCCTCTGTGAAAGTTTCAGCGCTTACCATTGCTGAACACTCCGGTTACCTTGAGGTGCTGTTCAGATCAGAAAAGCAAAAATCCTTTATCTCAAGAAAAAAAGAGGCAATTGGTAGAGCCGATATTGATAAGATCATGCATGCCGTCCCCATCTATGCAAAGCTCCTGGCAAAATCAGTAGATCCCAACAACCCCGTTATTCTTGCTCAGCTAAATGAGACCAATAATAGATTTATTTCAACGCTTGAAGAGGTAGCAAGAGATGAGAATTTGCGCGCTATCGTCAGGGAGGGGCGGAGGCTCGAGGATAGTGATTATGTCGCAAAATACCAAAAATTCCGGGATGTTACTAACCAACTTTTAACAAAGATGAAGAACCCTTAAACAACCCTTCACTAAAATAGTCGACAACCCCATTTAATTGCTATATTTTGTGTCGTTTATGAGCAGCTCATTTCTCAACACCCCTTTAATCCCAGGATGTGCCCCATTGGGTCTAGGGAGCCTCGGTCTGACAGCCCCAAGCCAGGCTGTAGAGCTAGTATTAAGAAATTTTAATGAGTTCCCCTTCTGGCCCCAATTACCAAAAAGAACCAGATCTGAGCTCTTGATCCATCAGGTAGCATCCAGTGCTCCGTTTCTAACCCAAAGCGGCGACCCGGAGTATATTTTTGACAGGGAAGAGGCTTGCGCGTTCGAATTCGATTACAGGAATCAAAATGTGGAGAAATGCGCGCTCGACCCGGAGCATGCGCTGGGGTGGTTTGCGATGATGGACCAGATGAGCCGTCTATCCCACTGCTATTCCTATTTTAAAAGCCAATTTCCCGGACCATTTACAATTGCCTCAATTGTTAGAGATGAAGAGAGAAATCTTATCGGATATGAACCGGAGGTCTTACAATCGATCTGTAGATTTTTAGAACTACATGCCAAATGGCAGATAGAGCGGATTAAGGAACAGAACCTAACACCGGTTTTATTCATGGATGAAATTGTAATATCCGAAGACTACTTCGATACATTGCCTCTCCATCCAACAATGATCGAGGAATTATATTCCGGCCTCGTCCACTCTTTAAAAGCCGAAGGAGCAGTTGTGGGCATTCATTGCTGTGCCGATGCCAATTGGTCTCTTATAATAGATACAGACCTGGATATCATCAGTTTTGACGCCGTAAAACATCTGGATGGCTTTTTAAAATATAGTGATTCCATAAAGGATTTTCTGCTTAATGGCGGATGCGTATCCTGGGGGGTTGTTCCCAACACACTCCCATTCGCGTCCGAAAAGAATATCGCTGATTACCTTATTAACGCAGCCCTTAGCCTCGAAGATGACAATCTAACCTTAACCCAGATACTTCAACAATCGCTCATATCCGCGACATGTGGACTTGGCATGTTAAAGCCGGATGAAACGGAGCAAAATTGCCAAATAACCGCAAATGTCGCCCGTAAAATCCGTAAATCTTATTTAGATATCTAGCGCAATAGGGGACAGACGCCTTTGTGAACAGCGAAGCTGTTCACAAAGGCGTCTGTCCCCTCACAACTTACTGTGCTAAAGTAAAAAAATGGATATCATCCTGGTATTCGCAATTACGATTCTCCTCTTGTGCCTGTTTATATTTGAAATACTACCGCCAGATCAGATCTCACTGCTTGGCCTTTTACTACTTGCCGTTACAAACATTTTACCAGTACAGGATCTCCTGAGCGGATTCAGTAATCCAGCAATTATTACAATAATCGCGATGTTCGTACTGGCGAGTGGCTTTACCAGAACCGGCACCCTTACACTGCTTTCAAAATTTATACTACATCATTTTGGTGAAAGAAGGTTTTTTGCCCTTGGCGCGGTATTTCTAACCGTATTAATAAGTTCCGCCTTTTTAAATAACACGGCGATGGTACTGGTTTTTATTCCCTTCATGTATCAAATTTCCAAGATCTATAAAATCCCGGCAACACAACTGTTAATGCCACTCTCTGCCCTGGCAGTTATAGGAGGTGTCTGCACCGTCATTGGAACATCAACAAACATACTTGCAAGCTCGCTCTCCGCCAAAGCTGGATTTGGTGAATTCGGTTTTTTTGAGATGGCCCCACTTGGTGTCGCCGTCTCAATCGCCGGTTTTCTTTTTATACTGTTTCTTGGAAAAATATTTTTACCCTCGAGACCAGCCAGGGGGCTATTGGAGGAATTTCCACTGAGGGATTACATCACCGAGTTACTGGTAACGGTTGATTCTTCAATCGTTAGTCATACCGTAGACGAATGGCAACCCCAGCGGGTTTATGGACTAGAAATTCTGGGGGTAAGAAGTGAAAATCACATTTATCTTCCGAGTGACAAAAAAATTGTGCGGGCCGGGGACTTTCTTTGGGTCAGCGGGAGCGCCGAATCGATTTTAAGGGTCCAACAGGCTGAACATCTTGTAATATCTTCGGCACCGCTGAGTGAGGTACAGGAAAAAGAACTCCTTGAAAGCGGCGACGTTGCCTTTGTAGAAGCAGTCGTAGCAACGAATTCCAAGGTAATCGGCCTTTCAGTTCATGAAGCGAACATCAGAGAGCTTATCGACACCAATATCATCGCAATTCGTCGTCGTGGCAGGGTTCTGCACACATCGCTGGCCGATACGATTCTGGAACCGGGGGATTGCGTCTTAATTCAGGGACACAAGGATGCGATGCTGAAATCTAGATCAAAAGATAACTTTCTTCTGATGGAACCGGTAGAACCCGAATTTATCAGAAAGGATAAAATTCCCATCGCGCTATTTATCCTCGCGGCAGTTGTGGCTACCGCGTCCTTAAAGATTTACCCGATAGCCATTGCCGCATTGGCTGGCGCGTTCATAATGATCCTGACTAAATGCATAAGGATAAAAGAGGCGTATGAAAGCGTAGACTGGAGCGTAATTCTGATTATCGCCGCCCTAATTCCCTTGGGAAAAGCATTGGAAACAACCGGCGGGGCGGAACTCATCTCGCGCGAACTTATTTCCTTTACAGGCACACTGGGTCCAATCATGCTCCTCTCCCTGCTTTATATCTTAACCACACTCATCACAGAGATACTCTCAAATACAGCCTGTATAGTTTTAATGTTCCCTATCGCAATAAGCATGGCAACCCAGCTCAACGTAGATGCCAGACCATTTATCATGGCGGTAACATTCGCTTCATCACTTAGTTTTCTAACACCTATTGGATATCAGACAAACACACTGATCTATGGACTCGGGGGATATAAATTTACAGATTTTCTGAAATTTGGAACACCACTGAATATTATCTGCTGGATATTAGCCACCCTGCTTATTCCAATTATCTGGCCGTTTTACTAGATGGGTCATCCCGGCGGAAGCCGGGATCTCAACGTTCAGATCCCGACTTGCGTCGGGATGACACATGGCCCGACTTCCGTCGGGATAACCATAGTATGTTCTAAGCCTTAAACGACGTTCCACATCCGCATGTTTTGGAAGCATTGGGGTTTGAGAAAACAAACCCTGAACCATCCAACCCATCACTGAAATCAATACTCAGACCATTGAGAACCAGGTAACTTTTCTGATCTACGGCTACTTTAACATCACCGAACGTGAACACACGATCATTGGCTGGATCAGGGTTGTCAAAGGTTAGTCTATAGGAGAGCCCGGAACAACCACCACCCACTACCGCAATCCTTAACGCCTTATCACCAGGTATGTTTTGTTCTCTTTTTATCCGATTAACATTATCAACAGCCTTTTGTGTTAATTGAATTGCCATATTCTTCCTCCGTTATGTCATTCCGAGGGAGCCCTTCGCATTCGCTCAGGACAGGCTGCGCGACCGAAGGAATCTCTCCGATGAGATTG
>MGRR01000114.1:11851-15232 GCA_001798265.1 Deltaproteobacteria bacterium RIFCSPHIGHO2_12_FULL_43_9 | reverse complement strand
GCGAAGCGAGGGATCTCTACGTGAGATTGCTTCGTCGCCTTCGGCTCCTCGCAATGACGAAGAGAGATCCCCGTTTTCACGGGGATGACGGCTGCTTGACACATGGGCTGAATATATCTCAAAATTCCCCCTATGCAGGGGCCCCAGCTTTCAACCGAAACAAAGGAATTTATTGAGAGGCTTATTGCCTCGGGAGAGAAGTGGCTAATCAGCGATCTGGAGAAGATTTACCAGGAATCGAAGGATGAGGAAGATTTTCTGCAGGAATTTCAACTTTATTTAACCAGATTGGATATAAAGATTAAGACGCTTCGAGATGAATTTTCAAAAATTTTCCCTTAAACTTGTTAACCGCTCCTATAAACCTCTTGGAACTACAATTAAAATCGGAGATACCTCCATCGGGGAGGGTGTTTTCTCCATAATAGCCGGCCCCTGTGCGGTGGAATCTCCCGAGCAGATAGATTTAATAGCGTCTCATGTTAAAAAATTGAATCTGAGGTTTTTGCGTGGCGGGGCTTTTAAACCACGCACATCCCCTTATGCATTTCATGGATTGGAGGAACAGGGGCTAATCTGGTTGAGGGAGAGCGCGAACAAATATGGATTAATTACGGTTAGTGAGGCCGTTGATCTGGAGTCTCTCTCATTGGTCAGCGAATACAGCGACATCATTCAGATAGGTTCAAGGAATATGTATAATTCAACCCTTTTAAAGGCCGCGGGTTCTTTAAGAAAACCTGTTCTACTGAAGAGGGGAATGTCCGCGACAATCAATGAATGGCTGATGGCAGCGGAGAGCATAATGGTTAATGGAAACGAATCTATATTTTTATGTGAGCGGGGTATCAGAACATTCGAGACTACAACGCGTAACACATTTGATATCAGCGCGATACCGGTCATCAAGAAACTATCTCACCTGCCGATCATCGCGGACCCAAGTCACTCATTCGGATCTGGTTATGGGGTATCCTCTATTTCAATGGGGGCAATGGCCGCGGGAGCAGATGGCTTGCTTATTGAAATCCACCCGAATCCCGAAGCTGCGCTATCCGATGGAAAACAGTCCCTGAGCCTTGAAGAATTCACAATCCTTGTTAATCGACTACATGCCTTGAAAGAGCCTTTAAATCTGAGATTTTAATGCAGTAAATTCAAATAGTTACAATTACAGTTTCATGTGGTTTCAACCGATAAGTTTTTGATGAAATCAGACTCACAACCCCCGGTTACAAAGAACCTTCCAATAATGCCACTACTAAGTGTTGTGGTTTATCCTTATTCCATCGTGCAACTCCTGGTTAGAAGAGAGAGGAATATAAAATTAGTAGAGTCACTTCCAGAAAAAGATCCACAAATAGTCGCGCTTGTCGCGCCGAGGGTTCAGGGAAAAGAGGATCCGGATCCGGAAGATCTCTATCAATGGGGCGTTTCAGCAAGAGTCGTCAGTAAATTGATTATTCCGGGTGGCGGAGTTCAACTTGTTTTACAGGGATTATCAAGAATAAAGATTAATAAATTCTCTTCTACTACACCTTTTTTGGAAGCAGAGGTAGAAGAGGTGCCGTCAGAAAACGAACATGCTCCGGAGGCAAACAATCTTACGAATGAAATTCTTCCTTTGTACAAAGACGTTGTCAGATCCAACCCAAAATATAGTGAAGAGATAGTCAGAATCGTTGAGATGAATAAAGCCGAGGGGGGTGGGGTTATAGCGGATCTAATCGCCTCTCATCTGACAATTTCAATCTCAGAAAAACAGGAGATACTGGAATTGGTGGATGTGCCTGCCCGCCTGAAAAGAATGATTGAGATTTTAAAAAGAGAACTTCACGCAACAAGGGTTGAGCAGGAGATTCATAAAAAGACCCGTGGCGAAATGGAAAAATCGCAGAGGGACTATTTTTTAAGACGGCAACTTGATGAAATCAGGAAAGAGCTCGGAGAAAGTGATCAGGCATCAACCGACGCGAAGGAATTAAGGGAAAAAGTGGAAGGCATAAAACTCCCGCAGGAGGTTAAAGACACCCTGGACAAGGAGATAAAACGACTGGAATCGATGAACAGCGCCACGGCGGATTACAACGTTTTGAAAACCTACCTCGACTGGCTGGTTGAGTTACCATGGATGATCTCAACCGAAGACCACATCGATATCGCTCATGCCGAAGCCATCCTGGAAGAGGATCACTACGGACTCGAGAGGGTAAAACAAAGAATTCTTGAATATCTCGCGGTGCTTCAACTCAAAAAGGATACGAGGGGCCCTATCCTCTGTCTGGCCGGTCCCCCTGGCGTTGGCAAAACATCCCTGGGACATTCAATTGCAAGGGCTTTGGGTAGAAATTTCGTAAGGATTTCCCTGGGGGGTGTGCGGGATGAGGCTGAAATACGCGGGCATAGGCGCACATATGTCGGCGCGCTGCCAGGAAGGGTGATTCAGGCAATAAAAAAGGCTGGATCAAGAAACCCCATATTCATGATCGATGAAGTAGACAAGATCTCCAGTGAACGGGGGGATCCTGCCTCCGCGCTGCTTGAGGTGCTGGATCCGGAACAAAACTTTAGCTTCAGGGATAACTACATAGAAATCCCGTTTGATCTCTCCCATGTCATCTTTATCTGCACCGCGAACTATCTGGAAAATATCCTCACCCCGCTTAGAGACAGGATGGAGATAATCCAGATTCCAGGCTACACAATTGAAGAGAAGCAGCAGATTGCGAGAAGGTATTTAATTAAAAAGAATCTGCTTCTTCACGGTTTAGAGAACAGACATGTGAATTTCAAGGATGAGGCGCTGCAAAAAATTATTCACGACTACACCAGAGAGGCGGGGGTAAGAAATTTAGAGAGGGAAATCGCGCACATCTGCAGAAAGGTGGCAAAAAAAATCGCGGAGGGAGAGAGTGGTCCGTTTCTGCTCACAGATAAAAATCTACAGGAGTATCTGGGACATCCAAAATTTTTCAGGGATGAACAGGGGGAAAAACCGGAGATTGGGGTCGCAACCGGACTGGCCTGGACCCAGAGTGGGGGCTCCCTTTTAAATATTGAGGCAACAAAGGTTCCATCATCAAAAATGGGTTTTAAAATTACCGGCTCCCTGGGTGAGGTTATGCAGGAATCGGTTCAGATAGCCTTAACCTTCGTCAGATCGAAGGCTAAAGAGCTGGGATTTGATTTGAATGATGCTGACAAAAACCTGATCCATATTCACTTCCCCGCAGGGGCGGTACCGAAGGACGGGCCATCCGCTGGCACGGCTATTGCCGCAGCTCTGGCCTCACTTTTTAGCAACAGGCCTGTTAACAATACTGTTGCCATGACGGGGGAGATTTCTCTCCGGGGGCATGTACTTCCTGTCGGTGGTATTAA
>MGRR01000114.1:9348-11844 GCA_001798265.1 Deltaproteobacteria bacterium RIFCSPHIGHO2_12_FULL_43_9 | reverse complement strand
GTGCTTGCCGCATACCGCGCAGGCATCGAGAAGGTTCTTATCCCGGAGAAGAATAGATCGGATATAGATGACATCCCAAAAGAGATTAAACAATCAATTGAATTTATTTTCGTTGATACAGCAGAGCAGGTACTAGAGCACGCTCTTATGCCACCAACAGCAAGAGAGGTCGTAAAACTGCATAAGTTGTCACAGAAAAAAAGAAAATCGGCCTAAGAAAGTTCACCACTTAAAAACTCTTCAATGGCCTTAACAACGCGTTCGTTTTTTAACATCCTTGTTCCATGACCACTACCTTTCACCGGAAGCCATGTCACCTTTGACCGTTCAGGATTTAATTCCTTCATAAATTTTTCAGAGGATCTGAAAGAATATAAATCCTCTTCGCTGGAAATTAATAGAATGGAGACCTTGAGCTCTTTTGCATACGAATCGAGCCTTATGCCACGATAATCCGCGCCCGGAGAGAGCAGAACCAGCGCCTTAACAGAGGCCTCCTCAGCAACGAAACTCACGGCTATATTCGCGCCAATGCTCGCACCAACCAGGGCAATGGACTCAAAGCCCTGCCGTACCATCTCCTGAACCGCGCCACGAACATCTTCTTTTAATAACGCAAAGTCACTATTTGCAAATTCCCTGTAAAAGAGTGGTTTCTCATTTTTTTTAAAAATACTCTCCCCATGCCCCCTAAAATCAAGCGCCATTACACCAAATCCTTTAGAGGCAAGAGCTCGCGCCAATTCTTTCCACTCCCCCCTCTGTTGCCCAAGCATATGCAGAAGAATAACCGCGTTTTTTCCCTTCTGCTCAGGTAGATAGAGTTCATAATTAATTTTTACCTGCTCCTTATCAGGGGTTATAAATATCCCTTTGGTAACGGTAACCTCGGTTGAATACACGGTAAGCGCTGAGAGGATCATAAAAAAAAGAAATTTCATTTTTCTACCCGTTTGTTCTTGCGAAACTCATACACAATCTCATCTTCGGCAATTAAACCTAACTGCTCACGGGCATATCTTTCCAGATGAATCCCGCCTTTTTCAAGCTGTTTAATCTGCTCCTCCAGGGACATCTTTTCTTCAGAAAGCTTAAGAATAGTCTCTTCAACCCTTTCAGTATCCCTATGAATGGCAAACAGCCTCATTAACCCTCTGTCACCGAGAAGAATTCCGGCAACAAACGCGATAATAAGCAGTGTCAGGAGTATTCTAACGCGCCTTTTGGAAACATCAGCAGTGAGTGGGGACATCGATTCTTAACTATTCTTCTTTAGGTTTTGTCGCAATTGCTAATTTTTTAAGCCCAACTTTTCTTGCCACATCCATTACTTCAACAACAGATGAGTGACTTACCGTACCATCAGCCTTAATAATCAATGTTGGATCTTTTCCAGCTGCCAATGATCTCAGATCAGATTCGAGGTTCTTTATATCAACCGGGGACTTGTTCAGATAAAGGGTGTTATCAGCTTTTAGTTCAACAGTGAGGTCCTGTGTCTGTTCCACGGTATCGGCGTTACTCGCTTCTGGCAGATTTAGTTTCAGGCCAGGTGTAACTATAAATGTTGTACTAACCATAAAAAATATCAATAACTGAAAGACAACATCGATCATCGGGGTCAAATCTATCTTTTCTAAACCACTTTTTGCCCCCTTTTTCCTGAAGTTCATGAATGAACCCTCTTCGGTTTTAAAAGCGACAGTATGTTAAACGCTGATTGCTCCATATAGTGAGTCAGATTTTCTGCCTTTGATGTACAGATTCTGTGCGCGACAAGGGCCGGTATTGCCACGAAGAGACCAAATTCTGTCGTAATCAAGGCCTCTGAAATACCACCGGCTAGTTTCCCGGCGTCACCTGTGCCAATTATTGAAATCACCTCAAATGTCCGAATCATACCGGTAACCGTTCCAAGGAGCCCCAGAAGTGGACCAATCGCGGCTATTACCCCAAGTATTCCAACCCTCTTCTCCAAGAGCCGTATCTCTAGTTTTCCAGCCTCCTCAACCGCCTCCTTTAGTTCCTCTTTTGTCGCGTACGCGGTATTCAGTGCGGCAGCCAGAATCTTCGCAATTGGAGAGCTATCAGCATCACACAACGCCCTTGCCTCACTTATCTTTCCCTTCTCAACAAGGTCACGAACATTTGTAAGCAGCTTAGGAGGTATCACCTTTTTTTGCTGAAGAACCCATATTCTTTCCAGAAAAACCGCAAGGGCCACAATAGAGCAGAAAAGGATTGGCCACATCACGGGCCCACCTTTTATAAAGAGATCAAGAAGCATAGATACCTCCAAAAGGTCTATTCAGAAATCGGATAACTATCCTTCGAGGGTAACATAACGATTTTAGAGGGGCAATCAGCGGGAGAGTTCTTTAAGAAGATCCCTTGAAAACTGGCCTACGGCAACCTCCTCCACCGCACCCTCCATTAATATGGAAAATGTTGAATCCACATCTATTTTTAAAGTACCGCCGGGGGCTTTGATCATAA
>MGRR01000114.1:3024-9333 GCA_001798265.1 Deltaproteobacteria bacterium RIFCSPHIGHO2_12_FULL_43_9 | reverse complement strand
GTCCAAGCTTGACTGCAGCAGCCGCGACAGCACAGGCCGAGGAGCCGGAGGCCTTCGTTTCACCCGCGCCCCTCTCCCATATAAGTATTGTAACCTCATCTGCGCCCGTTGGCGTCGCAAGCTGAACATTTATCCTGTTTGGAAACAGTTTATGCCTCTCAACCTGTGGGCCGATCTTTAGTAACTCTTCCCTGCTCCATTTATCCTTTTCCTTTTTAAAGAAAACAGCATGAGGATTCCCAACATTCACCTGTGTAAAATAATACTTGATACCATCTATCGTAATCGGGACTTTAATATCTTTTGAGAAAACAGCTTTCCCCATTTCAACCTTAATGTTGTCAGGAACTCCAGCTTTATTTTTCAGGAGTTCTACTTTGACAATCCCACCTTTTGTTTCAATGGAGAACCTCGATTTGTCTGTTTTTTTCGTCGCGAAGAGATACCGGGCGAAAATTCGCAGTCCATTTCCCGATTTTTCCGCTTCACTCCCATCCGGATTAAATATACGTAAACCAAAATCGGCCTTTTTTGAGGCATTAAGGGCCAAAACCCCATCCGAGCCAACACCCAGATGTCTGTCACAGATTAGCCGGATATTCTTTGGAGTTAATTTGAATTCCAATTCCCTCGGATTAACAACTATATAATCATTTCCAAGACCGTGCCCCTTATAAAAACCATTTTTCATCTGAGTTCCTCAACCTAAATTAAATAAAAAGCCCTATAGAAGAAATATATCGATAAAAGCATCATCAATATTCCAAAAAAGATTAGAACTATCTTACCCCACCCGCCACCCCTTGGGATATATTTTGTTAACCCTGAAAATAGTGACAAAATCCAAAGAAGGGTCCCCAACCCAAGCGAGAAGGCAAAGAGAAGTGAACCACCAAATAATAAATCCTGTGTCAGCGCCACATAAGATAAGAGGGCTCCCAGGATTGGGGCTGTGCATGGCGCCGCTACAGAACCCGACGTTAGTCCCAATAAAAATGCCCCGATAAAACCCTTGGGGTCCCTTACCTTATTCAATGCACCGATTTTATTTAGAAACGGATCCCAACTAAGAACCCCCAGCATTGCCAAAGAAGAGAATAGAAATATTATACCAACAATGAAATATACAACCGGATTAGTTGTAACCTCTCCGAATATCTTTCCTGTAAGCGAGGCAAAGATACCCAACAGGGTGTACACCATTGCCATGCCGAGCAGATAAATGGTCGCGTAAGGCCAAATCTTTCTTCTTGTCTCCCCTATATACCCCATAAAGCTGACTGTCACCGGTATCATGGGATATACGCATGGGGTAAGTGAGGCCAGAATACCGACGATATAAGCAATTAAATAAGCCAGCGGGTGTTTATTGGTGAGGTAGATCTGAAACTGTTCGTGAGAGAGCCAATCAAACATATTCTAACTTGGGACATCCCATTTGTTATACGGAACAACCACAATCTGCGCGTCGGGGTATTTTTCCTCAAGCCCCTTCTTGATATCAGAGGCAGTACATACGATTGTCATTACAAATGGCTTTGAATGAAAGTATTTTTTGATAACATTTTCCACATCTTTACCGGTCACGCCCTCCAGCTTTTTCCTGTGATCCGCCGGATAGCCCTTCCACCCCATAATATACCCTTCCAGAAACCGGGAAATCGCAAGCGTCGGGGTTTCGGTATCAAAAGCGGTCTCTCTTACCGAATAATTTTTCGATATATTAAACTCATCCTTGTTCAACCCCTTTTCACTTAAATCATCAAGGAGTTTTTGCGTTAATTCAATTGTTGGAATCGTATCTTTGACCGCCGGGAAGGTCCATGTAAAAAACTCCCCTGTCGATTTTCTTCTGGCAAACTTACTGTACGCCCCGTAACTCCAACCACGGGCAACACGAACCTCCTGCATGAGTCTCGCAGTAAATGTCCCTCCAAACGCATTGTTTGCGACGTAGAGCGGATAGTAATCCGGGCTATCCCCGGCAACACCGTAGTAACCCAAAAGGATCTGGGTTTGTGTTCTCTCAGGTTTATCGACCAGAAGAATTTTACTTTTCGCAATCGGTGTTAATGCGGGATAACTGAATGGTTCAATCTCCCCTTCAGGGAGTTCGGAGATGTACTCTTCAATATAGTCAACCAAATCACCTTTTTCTATATCACCGGCAGCAGCAAGAATCACATTCCCATCCACAAAATATTTTTTATAGAATTCCTTCACATCATCCAGTGTGATAGATTTTATAGACTCCGGTGTTCCGCTGGTAAGCCTTCCCAACGGATGGCCGTGAAACAGAAACTGCGTAAACCGCACCTTATTTAATGAGCGGTCATCTTCGGAGAGCAGCTGCAGCTGACCAATGGTCTCTGACTTTAGTTTCTCAAATTCCTCCGCGGGGAACGTGGGATGCAAAAGAAGGTCTGAAAGGAGTTCGATGAATTTGTCCTGCGTCCTGGATAACGTGGTACCTGCAAGTTGGACTGTGTCGTATGTCGCGATGGCAGAAAGGGAGGCACCAAGATAATCTATATCCTCAAGAATCTTCTCCCTGTTTCTATTTACGGTTCCTCGAAGAAGCATCTCAATCGTTAAATTTGCAAGCCCCTCTTTCCCAGCCGGATCCCTGGTACTGCCTGCCTGTACAACCAAAAAATAGGATGTAGTCGGAAGAATAGGCTGACTGAATACAAACAGCTTTATCCCGGAGCCAAGGTTCTTACTCTCCAGCCCCTCCATCGCCTCCTCAACGCATCCTAAAAGTAAAAAAGTAAGTATTGGAAATATCAGAAGTTTCATAATGTCAGCTTTTCCTCTTCATATAGGCAGCGGTTCTATTAGAAAGTCTTAGATATTTTCCCGCCACATTATTAATATCGCTCTGAGATACCCTGCCCACGCGACTGAGCAATTCCTGCGAAAATGTAAAATCACCAACGGTCATCTGGTAGTGCCCGATAACCGTTGCTTTGCCAGCCGCAGTTGACACCCCCTGGTAATATTTTGATTCATACTGGTTTTTTGCCTTCTGAACCTCACGCGGACTAACCCCCTCCTTAATTAACCTCTCTATCTCTTCCAGGATAATCTTATCCGCCTCCTCCGCCCTATGTTCCCCTCTGAGGGTTACCTCAACCTCAAATAACCCTGGATCATTCCACTCAGGAACCCAACCACCCACCTCGGTCGCGATCTGCGTCTGTTCAACCAGTATTTGATAGAGCCTGCTGCTCTTTCCGTGAAACAATATCTGATTTAGCACAAGAATTGCGGCCAAGTCGTGATCATCTATGGAGGGGATGTGCCACCCTGAGGCTAATTTTTCCGATTCAACGGGTTCCGTGAGTGTTATCTTTTTTTCTTTATCCTGTGGCGGTTCCTCCGGAAGCTGTCTTGCGGGAATGTTCTCCGACGGAATCTCACCGTAGTATTTATAAATAAGATTTAACGCCGCTTTCGTATCAAAATCACCAACTACGACAACGGTCGCGTTATTAGGGGAATAGAAGGTTTTATAAAAGGACTTTAAATCCTGCAGTGTATATGACTTGATATCCTGAGCCCATCCGATTGTCGGCCATCTGTACGGATGTTTTATAAAAGCCTCTTTGTACAGGGCCTCATACATCTTCCCCTGAGGACTATTATCTACCCTGAATCTGCGCTCATTTAACACAACCTCTCTTTCACTATCGAGCTGCTTCTGATCCAGAACAAGATTCACCATCCTGTCTGCCTCTAATTTCACAACGGTTTCCAATGTCCCTGCGGGTAGTTCCTCGCGATAGTGTGTCCAGTCCACCCATGTTGACGCGTTTGTATTTCCACCAAGGGTAGTAATTGCTCTGTCAAACTCCCCCTCGGTCATGCCAGCTGTCTCCTTGAACATCAGATGCTCAAAGAGGTGGGCGATTCCTGTCTTCCCAATTTTTTCATCCCTGCTACCAACATCGAACCACACCTGATAAGCGTAGACCGGAGCCTGTTTATCCGGAACCAATATAATTTTTAATCCATTCTCCAGCTGATATTCAGTTGCAACCAGACCACCCCAAAGAGTGGCGCTTTTTAAAAATTTCACTCCCGGAACTACCACAGTACTTTGCTCCTTTTTTGATGTGCAACCGAAAAAGATTAGTGGGGCTATCAGAACAAACAGCGGAAAACGTTTTATCATTTACCTACTCCGAAGCATTTTATAACTAAGCCGGAACGTTACCATAAATAAATCTTATTGTCGCTTGATAAATATAAATCTCCTTGCGCCTCTGAACGCCGTCGATCCTACAGGTATAGCAATATTAAGCTCAACGCCAAACCTAAACCACCAGTCGGCATTTAAGTACGCATCCCTGGCTGCTTCAAATTTGTTCAGGTCACCAACCTCTATCTCGGATCCGGTTACATTTGAAATAAATCGTAAATACTCCCTCTGATAAATATCCCCCTTTTTATCGGTGGATTCATAATCCGCAACATCTAAAAGAAATGCACCCATTAACCATATCGGCATGAAGGCTGGGCAGAATATCATAGCACCCAAAAATACCCACGAAGATATCCCGACAACCCTGTCCAAGAATAGAGGGATGCTCTCAGCCCTGGATACAGATTCCAGGATTCTATTATCGATAATCTGATATTCCCTGAATTGGGCATCCCTATTTACTATTTTTTGAAATGGGGGTGTCGCAACCGTAGTTTCTCTATCCATCCCAAGAGAAACAAGTGTTGCAGCGATCCTGATGCCCTCTTCCTGAATACGAAGCGCCCTGTCTAAAAGCAGCAACCATTTATCAGATTTATCTTCAGTTTCATCTCTATATAAATATGTTAAAGACTCCTCCATATTTGATTCTGCAGCCATCTTCTCCCAAAGAAAAAGGGGTTCTTGATATGCTGAAAAGAACGGGGTCTTCACAGCTAATCTGTCAAACTCTTCCCCATCTTTATTCCCGACAATGGCAGAGAGAATTGGATACTTAAACAGCAACTCATTTTTTACAGACCTCAAATATGACGCGTCTTGTTCATTGGCATCTATTAATTTGCCAGATAAAGATTTGAGATCACGGGAAGCAATCAACAACTCACCCATGAATTTTTTGCGCTCATCCAATATTGAATTGACATCACCCATCTGCCATTCCATTTTCGCTTTATACTGAAACTCCTGAAGCGCGGGTTCCAGCCAAAACGCAATCTGGTCCCCACCTGGGTAATAGAGCTTATTCCACCTGCCGGTAAATGCCTGTAACAGAACCCAGTTGAGGGTGAGATTTTTAAGAAAAAATATCTGGCCGTTTGTTATAAAAAATTCTCTTCCGATTTTGTCTATCTCAATGAAAAGAGGCCCCAACTCTTCATCGTCAGCCGTTCTATTTTCGATGAACCGTATCCGTCTATTTAATTGCGCAAGCCTCTTTAAATCAATTTTACCTCTAATACCCTCTATTTCATGCTTTAACAGCGTGGATGGAGAGAGGGTTATTTTATTATCCTCTATAAACAACCTCTCATTACTTCCCAATGTCTCTTTGATTTCATCTGGCATATGTTCTATCGAAAGAAATAAAAACCTATAAAACTTACTTATCAGAATTGTAGCGAGGGCTGGCTCCCTGGAAAGCAGAACCGATATATGCTCATATAATGCATCAAAGAAACCCTCTACTAATTCAACTATCTCCTGAGTCTCATATTCACTTGACCTATCCAGAACCTCCTGAAGAGAGTTGGTCGCCCTCTCCAGTCCCCCTATATATTTATCCAGGTTTGGTGGCGACTTCACATCCCGCTCTAATACCTCTTCCACATATTCCTTGTGCGCAATCCTAAAGATCTCCCTCTTTTCGTAATCTTTGGGAAAAACATCCTCTCTCCCCTTTTTCTCTTTTCCCCACTTAATCACAGAATCGCTTAAGAGAAGCGACTCTGATTTACGTAATTCTTCAAGGGCATTTTGTGCCGCCGTTGTTCTATCTGCTTTCAGGGCCGCGAGACTGAGTTTAATCTCGAAATCAATATCATTTGCATCAAGGGACGTGCCTGAAAAGTCGTAATCCAGTGGAAAGATTCTCTTATAGGCCGCGAGGGCTTTTTGAAAAAGTACTACATGGGTCTGTCTTAATGATTCAGCGTCTATCCGGTTTATAAAATCGCTTATATCGGAATCGTACGGAAAACTCTCATGGCTAACGATCTGAAACAGAAACTTCTCCCTCAGCATCCCAAGCCTCAGGGCAACACGCGCGACATCAATCAGTGAAAAAGTCCGGTCTCCATTCATGGTTTCCGGCCGGGCCATCT
>MGRR01000114.1:0-3012 GCA_001798265.1 Deltaproteobacteria bacterium RIFCSPHIGHO2_12_FULL_43_9 | reverse complement strand
CATCTCCGATTCCCCTCTGTGCCCCATCTCTACATTCGGTTAATCTGACGGCCCATGTAAGAGCCTGACGCCACTCTGCAACAGTGCCGGCAGGTGGCATTTTATATTCCCCGTAGCACTCATCATAATCCTCCAGTAGAAGAAACTCGGTATCATCAATGCCGTCAAAATCCCCGTCATATGGTGAAAGCTCCTTATAGAAATCCTCTAATTCATAGATTAAATCCTCCCTCTCATTCAGAAGACTATCCCAGCCCTCCAAATCATTATCCCCCCTCCAAAACAGCTCCCGGTGGATGGAGAGTAATACACTATCCAGCAAAGATCTTGTTCGCGGGACCTTTCCATCAAATCTGGAGACAGCCTTTTTTTGTTCAATCCTTGAGATCTCTCTAAGGGCCCTTAAAGATAGTAACCTGATATTTGTATTATTATCTTTTAGGTTATTGGTAAAAAACGAAACAGACTCACTCCATTCAGCAAGGGTTGGTCCGGTTTCAGAAAACGGGTCAGGGAACAGGAAATTCTCATCCCTCCATTTTCTTCTGATTGAGCCTATTTTCTCAATGATAGATGCGGTATCTGCGTCAGAAGTATTTTCATATTGAAAATTCTCTTTACTCACCTTTTCCGGCCTCTTGACCGCGGCTGCCCCCCACCACTTAACAGATTCCAGTTTGGAGATCAGGTTGGCTAAAAGTTCAGATTCATCGGCAAAAAGAAGGCTTGGATATAATATGATTTGAAGGAGAGAGAGTAAATATACTAATAAACTTCTCATCTGGGATTTAGATGTTATATTTACTTTATTATTATATGGCAAATATTAAGGGGGTCCCCCTGTCCAAAGAACCCCCTGTTATTTCAACCTATTGACGATAAGAATTGCGTCAAATCCAATCATCAATTGAGTTGATCGTTAGATTTTTAGGCGCCCCAGCACCCCCTTTATGGGATGCATCTCCTCTGTATTGTTTCCAGGCCAGACGCGAGGAGTCTCCGGGCGTCTTCAACACAACAACTCCACTTTTAAAAGATGTAGCGATAACCTCTGTTTTGCCATCCCCGTCAACATCACCCAATGCGGGAGGCTTTTGTGTAGAGTATCCCACTTCAATCGGCCAACCTTTGACCTCGGTTCCATCGTGATTAAACGCATAGAGATAATTATTTATAGACCCTGCAACGATTTCTAATTCCGGATCACCGTCGATGTCACCGATTGCGGCTCCGGTAAATAACAATGGGCTTCTGCCTCTTCCCCTGACTGGAAATCCCTGGACCGCAGAGCCGTCTGAATGAAACGCGTGAAGCTCATTCCTTGCGTCACTCGTCACGATTTCAAGGAACCCGTCACCATCCAGATCACCAATGGCAACCCTGTTCACATTCCCATATTGAAACGGAACCGATTTCTTACTCCTGGCAGTCTCGTTAACAGGAAACCCTGAAACTAATTTTCCGTCGTGATGGAAGGCATATAGAGGTCCGGCCCCTCTTCTTAAACCATCTCCGGAGGTCAACCTCTGTGTACTTAGTATTATTTCCAGATCCCCATCGTTATCCAGATCAGCAAGCGCCAAATCAGAGGGTATGTCACTTAATTCTTTTTCAAGTAAAATCTTCCCTGCTGAAGATATGACGAAGAGTAATCCACCACCGAGGGACTCCCCCACAAGGGCTGTTACAATCTCTATATTTCCATCGCTATTAAGATCTCCCGCGGCCAAAGTGTCATCTACCCAGAGATGATCCGAGTGCATAAGATCGAGGTCAAAAATTGTACCACCAGTTCCATCGGCAACCTTCAGAAACGGTGTCACCACCCCCGTTTCACTTTTTACTCCACCGGTCAGAATCAGGTCTTCTCCACCATCACCATTTACATCAGCGAGAAGCGGCGTCGTTCCGGTTGTTAAAATCGGTGTACCGAAAGGCTCCCCATTTTGTTTGAGAACGAGAAGAAGGGTGTTTGAAATTGTCTCCTCACCCCTGGCAAGGATAAGAGGGACAACTATTTCCGGCACACCATCCCCGTTCAAATCCCCGATGGTAGGCGGTGTTGCGTCAAAAACAAAGAGTTCAATTGTCGGATCGCCCGTCAAGGCTTCAACCATCTTTTTATTAAGGAGCAGTGGCCAGCCATTCAGAAACGATCCATCCCCGTTTGCAATAAATATCCCCTTGGCAACATTTTCTTCTGATTCATGCGCCAGACCGGAGAAGATAATCTCATCATCTCCATCCCGATCAACATCGACAACCGTGGCAGGAACAGGATTTGTACTTAAACCCCCGAATTTGGTCAGAAGCGACTCAAATCCAACCTTGAAGAGAAACCTCTTTTTAATCTCAAAACCCTCGTTACTTTTTAGATTAACCACCAAAACAACACTCTCCCCCAGAGGGGCGGATTTTGAAACAGAAATTACCAAACCTTTTCCATTTGAAATCGTCTCACCCTGTCGAACCGGCCCAAAGGCAGAGGAGGATCCGGAGACCATAACTAGATCACTTTCAGACTCAAGTGTAAGCCCCCCACCACTACTCTTCTGCCAGTAATTCATAATTTCCACCTGAACCAGGTATTTTCTACCGGAGGAAAGCAACATTTGTTGGGCACCAGATCGTTTATCGACAATTTTTAGATCTGTAATCCCAAGTATTGTTGGAAAATCCTCCAAATCAACTTCCAGTGAGCGGAAGGCACTAACACGATTAACACCAAGCAAAAATTCCGCATCCCTACCATCCAGATCTACATTCTCAGCTCCGGCAAGGAGACGGGCGTAAACCTCATCAGCAGAAATATTAGGAATAGTGGCAAAAAGAAGGGCCGCTACACCTGACACAACCGGGGCAGCCATGCTTGTTCCATCCCACGCGTCATATGGCCCACCCAACATATCAGGAACCGTACTTAATATGGCCATCCCGGGAGCAGCTATATCAGATGTGGGACCAAAATTTGAGAAATAGGCCCTGCGATCCCTCTGATCACTGGCCACAACA
>MGRR01000113.1:7466-11194 GCA_001798265.1 Deltaproteobacteria bacterium RIFCSPHIGHO2_12_FULL_43_9 | reverse complement strand
GTACCACCAGCTACCTCATCGGGTTTCAACTTCCTCTCCCTCGCACGCTGGGCCAAGTCATTCGCCGCGCGGGCTAGACCGACGATAGAGAGTTCCTCGGCGCGTTTAATCACTGGGACTATCAATCCCCAATCCAGCGCGACCGCCATCCCAAGGTTTATCTCTCTGTGAAAAACAATGTCATCACCAGCCACGGAGGCATTCATCACCGGGACTTCCTGCAGCCCTTTGATTACGGCCTGAAAGAAGAATGGCATAAATGTAAGCTTCGTCCCGTACCGTTCCGCAAATTCATCTTTCGCTTTATCCCTTAATTTCACCACCTTCGTCATATCAACTTCAAAAACCGTCGTAACATGAGCTGATGTGTGCTTGCTGAAAACCATATGTTCGGCAATCTTCTTTCGCATGGTCGACATAGGTTTTTTATATGCCCTTGTCTCTCCCTCCCATCGTGGAACCGCAGCAGCCGTCGGTGTAACCAGTGGCTCTGCCCTTCTTGCTTCCTCTCTGCGGGGTGCCACGCCCTTTTCAATAAAACTTAAAATATCTTTCTTGGTAACACGTCCGGAAAGGCCTGAGCCCTCAATTTGTGAAATATCAATATGCTGTTCCCTGGCAATCTTTCTAACCAATGGAGATGACTTTGCAAGCCTTCTCTCCTCTGCGGTGAACTTACCCTTTGTAGGTTCTATCCTTTCCACGACCCCAAATCTTTTTTCCTCTTCCCTGGTAACCGGTTTTTGCTCTTCCCTTTTTTCCACTCTCTTCGGCGTCTCTTCAGCCTTTGACACCACCTCACCCGCTTCCGTCTCAAGGATGGCTACAACGGTATTAACAGGCGCGGTCTGACCCTCTTTGATTTTTATTTCAACAAGCTTTCCCTCTCTCGGGGCGGGAATCTCCGCATCAACCTTATCCGTTGAAATCTCGAAAAGGGGTTCATCGCGTTTTACATGATCGCCGACCTTTTTCATCCAACGGGTAATCGTTCCCTCGGTGACTGATTCACCCATCTGAGGCATAATTACGTCTACTTTTGCCATTGCTATTTCCTTTTTCCGTTTTATTGGGGACAGACATCATTGTGAACGAGTCCGTTCACAATGATGTCTGTCCCCGCAAGTCTTTCTGGATCCCGGCTTTCGCCGGGATGACAAATACTTTAATACTCAGCTAATTTACGAACAGCTTTAATCAGTCTTTCCGCATTCGGTAAAAAAAAGTTTTCAAGTGGTGGCGAATACGGAACCGGCGTGTCCGGAGCCGCAACGCGAACAACAGGCGCATCTAAATAATCAAATCCGTTTTCAGCTATAAAAGAGGCAAACTCTCCACCTGGACCACCTGTTAATGTGGCCTCATGCAAAATTATTGCCCTGTTTGTTCTTTTAACCGAATCCAGAATCATATCCTTGTCATACGGCAGGATACTTCTTAAATCAACAACCTCCAGTTCTATTCCATCCTCTTTACTCAGTTTCTCCGCGGCCTCAAGCGCAGACCAGACCATTGCTCCATATGTAATGACTGATATATCCCTGCCACCTCTGGCAATTCTGGCCTCTCCGATCGGAACCGTAAAATCATCCTCGGGAATGGTATCTTTAATACGCCGATACAAAAGTTTGTGCTCCAGATATATTACGGGATTTGGGTCGCGGATGGCAGACTTCATTAATCCCTTCGCATCGTACACAGTGGCTGGCTGAACAATCTTCAAACCTGGTGTGTTAAAGAAGATCGATTCTACGTTCTTGGAATGAAACGGTCCCCCATGCGTACCACCACCTGCTGGTCCTCTTATAACGATTGGAAGCGGTTCACCACATCTATAGAAGCAGGTTGCCGCGAAATTTGTAATCTGGTCAAACGCGCACGATATGAAATCTATAAATTGCATCTCAGCAATAGGCTTCATACCCATTAATGCCGCACCACTTGCTGCTCCAACAATCAGCGATTCGGAAATCGGTGTGTCAATTACCCTCATTTCACCAAATCGCTCAAGCATACCCTCGGTAACCCTGAAGGCCCCGCCATAAACACCGACATCCTCACCGAGGATGAAAACGCTCTCATCCCGTTCCATCTCCTCCCACATGCCTTGTTTAATCGCTTCGAGATAGGTTATTGGCTCTGGCATCTGTCTCTTCCTTTATTTCCTCTTTTAGGGCAAACCATTTTGATTCCTGGTTATAATAAACATCCTCCAGACATTCCTCGGGTTCAGGCAGTGCCTGCGCCTCCCCCCAGTCGGCTGCTGCTATAATCTCCTCATTAATTTCAGAATCCATCTTTTTTAATATCGCATCAGTGATCAATTTCTCCGCTTTCAGTGTTTTAACCCAGCGCTCGATCGGATCCTTCTTTTTCCAATCCTCAAAATGTTTCCCGGGGACATAGCCGGCATCATCATGCGCGGAGTGCCCGGTCATTCTGAACGTGATGCACTCTATTATGGTTGGTCCCTTTCCATCCCTTGCCCTTTTCACGGCGCGACCGACAGAATCAAACATCTGATAAACATCATTACCATCAATGGTTTCACCGGGGATTCCATATCCCACCGCGCGATCGGATAATTTTTCCGCGTTGTAAGAGAGCGACGTAGGCGTTGAATAGGAGAATTGATTATTATTGATAATAAAAATCGCGGGGAGTTTGTGAATTGAACAGAAATTTATCCCCTCATGCCAATCACCCCTGCTGGTTGCCCCCTCCCCATTCATACAAAAACCTACATTCTTAAGCCCTTTTTGTTTCATCGCCAAAGTAACACCCGAAATCACTGGGGCATTAAAACCGAGGTGGCTTATGGGGCTGATAAGCCCAATATTCATGTACCCCATATGCAGATTTCCATCGCGCCCGCGGGCTAAACCATTCCTACGTCCCATATATTGGGCAATAACTCTTCGTGGTGGCACACCACGCACTAAAAATATCCCCATATCCCTATGCGTGGGAGAGGCAACATCCCCCTTCTTCATATGCATTGCCGTACATACCGAGATCGCCTCCTGTCCTCTGCCAACATAGACCCCACCAACGATCTTCCCCTGCCTGTAGAGTTTTTGCTCAATGCGATCCTCTATTGACCGGGTCAACTTCATATATCGCAAAATTTCGATCTTTTGCTCTTTAGTAGGGGAGATTTCGTAGGTTTTTTTCCCCTTCGGAGGCTCCAATGTCGCTTCGAACGCCTTTTTGAGCCTCGGATTGAGCGCGTAAACTGAAACCTCACCCTTTTGTGTTGTTTTTGCTTTCTTCGCACCCATACTATTGAATTCTACCTCTTTATTTTATTGAGTTCATAATAACCGATTTTGGGACTGTTTCGCTTTAGGATAGCAGTTCTTGACTCACATATTAATAATTTTTCCAGTCACCCCTTCTGCAGCCTCCATTACAGCCTCAGAAAGTGTAGGATGAGCATGCATTACCTTTGCCAAGGCCTCTGTCGTGGACTCAAGGCTTAAAGCAACGCAGGCTTCGGCGATAATCTCTGTAGCGGTGGGGCCAATAATATGAACGCCAAGAAGTTCATCGTATTTTGTCTCACCAACAATCTTCACAAAACCATCCGTGTGCCCGATACAAGCCGCTTTTCCAGCCGCACTAAATGGAAATTTAGATACCTTCACATTATATCCGCGCGATTTTGCTTTGGCTTCTGACAGGCCAACGCTAGCAACCTCCGGAGAACAATAGGTACAGCTTGGAAC
>MGRR01000113.1:3777-7458 GCA_001798265.1 Deltaproteobacteria bacterium RIFCSPHIGHO2_12_FULL_43_9 | reverse complement strand
ACCGCGACAATCCCTTCCCTGGAGGCAACATGCGCCAGCCAGGGTGTAGGCACGATATCCCCGATGGCATAGATGTTTGGAACATTCGTGCGCATGAATTGGTCAATCTTTATGTATCCCTTCTCGTCTGTCTTAATCCCAGCCTTGGAAAGATTTAACCTTTCACTGTTAGGCACCCTCCCTATCGCAATAAGAAGAGAATCAACCTCAAGCTTCCCTGAATCCTTTCCACCAGAAACCAAAGAGGCAGAAACCTTTTTATCAACCTTAATATCCTCAAGCTTCGTATTTGTATGAACAGCAATCCCCTGCTTTTTTAACTGTTTCTCCAGCTCAGCGCTTATCTCATCATCCTCAACCGGAAGGACCTTGGGTAGCATTTCAATAAGCGTAACCTTTGAGCCAAAACGATTAAACATTGACGCAAACTCAACCCCGATCGCCCCCGCGCCAAGAATACCCAACGTCTTTGGAATAACCTTTAGCGAGAGAATCTCGTCACTGGTAAGGATTCTTTCACCGTCGATCTTAACACCCTGAATCCCTCTGGGATAAGAGCCAGCAGCAATCAATATCCATTTCGAACTGATCTTCTCCTTTTTTCCTCCACTTGAGACCTCAATTGTCTCTTTATCAAGAAATGAAGCCGTCCCTGAAAAAACCTCCACCTTGTTCTTCTTCATCAAGAACTCAACACCCTTTGCCTTCTTGGCAACTATTGAGTCCTTTTTACTCTGAGCAGCATCAAAATTGACATCACAATTTTCAATCTCAACACCGAATTCCTTTGCAATTTTTGCCTCTGAAAGAAGATCCGCGCTGTGAAGCAGCACCTTTGTTGGAATACACCCCCTCAAAAGACATGTACCACCAAGGCGGCTATCCTTCTCAACAAGGGCTGTCTTAAGACCCAATTGTCCAGCCCTAACTGCCGCAACGTAGCCACCAGGGCCACTTCCAATGATGATTAAATCAAACTGAGCCACCCTTGCCTCCGATGAAATCCCGAGATCCCTCGGCTTCGCCTCGGGATGACGTTCTCGTCATTGCGAGCGAAGCGAAGCAACCCCTCAAAATGACGCTTAAACGTAAAACATTCTATCGAATGAAGGCGGGGTGTCAACAAATAGAAGTAGGCAAAAAACCAAGCAATCTTCACGGCTTGACACTATATAAGGCGAGTGATAGCGATCACCCTAAGCCTTGTGAAGAACCTAATTGTACTTTTTTATCTCGTATTAATCATTCTTGTATCTCCGCAAGGTTTCGCGGAACAGAAACCCGGCGCCCCCAAATCATGGGAGGAGCATGCGCACCTCATATCCCGCCAGCTCGATTTGGCATTCGAACAATATAAAGATGGAAAGCTTAAAGAGGCTAAGCTTGCAGTTTTGGACGCCCACTTCGGATCGTTTGAATCAAAATCGGGGATGGAGATGGCAATTAACACCAACATTTCAGCCGCAAGAAAGGCTGAAATAGAAGAGCTGTTTAAAAACGTCCGATTAGCAATGGCAAATCCCCCCACTGATAGTTCAAATCTAAAAAAAGCCACCGAAGAAATAAAAACGTTACAAAACGCGCTACAACATGATGCTTTGGTTTTAAAGAAGAAAAAGGTATCCATTATTGGATGGAGCAAAGAAGACGAGGAGAAAGAGGAGTGAAAAAACTCATCGTGGTCTCAGTAACATTTATCCTGCCATTATTAATTTCTTTTACACCCTTTGCTCTTGCTGAATCAAAAGCAACGCTTTCGCAACAACACCCATATGACACTACCGATGTTACCGGCCCACGGCCAATGGCCTCTCTATATGATGAGGGCTTCTGGTTGGTATCTCCTGAAGATAAATTACGAATATGGGCATGGGCGCAGGAGGATTATCGTGCCTTTAGTCCAAACTATCCACTACCAGATACATTTCTTAATCGCCGTGTGCGCTTAGCAGTACTTGGAACACTTGAATATCATTTTAACTACATGCTTATGGCAGCATTCGAACGCAGTACCGATCTTGTGCAATTCGCATGGGTCGAGTGGGCTCAGCTGGGATGGATTAAGGCCAGGATGGGACAATTTAAAGAACCATTTAGCATGGAAGAACTAACAACGGATGTTTACCTCGATACACTTGAACGCTCCATTATCGTCACAAATCTATCACCCGCATTTGACATCGGGGCAATGCTGCATGGTTATGTCTGGGATGATAAAATTGAATATGCCGTCGGAGCGTTCAATGGACGAGGAAGAACCCGGGAAGATAACCGCAATGATAAAAACGTTGCATCAAGAATTGTCATACAACCATTTAGAGCCGATGAAAATAGCAAATGGCTTAAACAATTTTATATCGGAGTTAATGGTACATGGGGAGTGGATGAAGAGAGTCTTGCTGGAACTTCCTATACAACTGCTGGCGCAACAAGATTTTGGACATACGCGAATGGGGTTGGCTATCTTGATGAAAGATGGAGGCTGGGAACAGATTTAATCTGGGTTTACGGGCCCTATTCATTCAAAACAGAATGGAATCGCTCAGTTTTTCAAAACATAGCTAACGCAACACAGATTACAAACGGAATTTTTGATGGCTGGTACATTACCGCAACATGGCTAGTTACAGGAGAGGACAAGCAGCGTGGCACAAAACCTGTTAAACCAAATAAAAATTTCGATCCTCTTAAAAATCAGTGGGGAGCGCTTGAACTTGTCTTCAGGTTCGAACAGTTTTTGGCTGACAATTCTCCACTGCTATTAAGTCTCGCAACAGGCACCGCAAAGGTTAATGCCACAACACTAGGACTAAACTGGTATTTTAATCCTCAGGTCAGAGGGGCATTTAACTACGTTCAATCAGATTTTGCTAATGCGATTGTAGTCAACCGTAGGACGATCGACAGAGAGAACCTCTTCCTATTCCGCGCACAATTTGAGATCTAAACGTGTCCAAAAATTTAGACAATCTACTGATTTAACTAGCAATTTCGCCAACTGACAAACATTGTCACTTGTGGTAAGGAACCCCCTTTGAGATAATGCTCGTGGGGGCGATCTGGCTTCGACGGAAGTCTTGAAGCTCTGAGCGCATGTCGAGGTTGCTATCAGGCCTCGTTAAACCGGTAGCACAATGATAACTGGCGAAAGCCAATATCAACTTGCCGCTTAATTAAAAGCGACACGTCCTCTTCGTCTTCGCCTATGGGGCGAAAAAGGGCGTAAAACAGTAGGCTAGCTAGGGAGGCTGATATACCTTACCCGATGCGAAACTCGCGTATGTCAGGGTGCTTTGAATCGTGTTGCTGCGAGTCTTTGCACCAACTAAAACAGCAACTAAACATGTAGTGTTTGGAGTGGATCGCTTTCGGACGTGGGTTCGATTAACCTTAGTCGCCTCACATAGGAATATGTGATGGAAAATTGTCTCTAATTGACTTGGAAACCCAGAAGTGGGCAACAAGGCGGAAGAACAAAAAGTTCACCGTGAACGACTAAACGAGACAACATCCTAAACGGATGATGCGATAGTCTGATCTGCATGTATAACAAAATGAAGATGCAGCTAACATAAATGTCCCACCGCCTCCACCGTTTTTTTTGGCCTCAGATTATGAACCTTGACTATCTCGCGGGATTTATTGACGGTGAGGGAACCGTAGGACTAAGCAAAAGAAAAA